>CAUVMY010000130.1:0-5031 GCA_963552845.1 uncultured Bacteroidia bacterium | reverse complement strand
GAAAGAAACACGCCAAATAATAGATTCGATTGAGAAGCAACTATCACATCTCTCGCCACCAGAGCGACTTGATGCGCTTTCGGTTATATGCGATCATGCTGCCTATCTGAATGATGCTCAGTATGAGCACGACTGTTTGCGCCGACTCTTTCGAGAAGCTAACAACCACGGCGATATTCATCTCGCGGGATATGCATACGCCAACCTTATGTGCAGTTATTACAACTATAATATGTTCGATGAGTTGCTCGCCGAACTCCCCAAAGTACTTACCTATCAAGAGCGAACTGGTAATGAGATCTACTATTTTGAAGTACGAGAACTTCTGATAGATATGTATCTGTACCAAGAAAAGAATTACCAAGCGCTTACGGAAATGCAGCGTATGTACGATGATGCCAAGAAACGTAAAAGTAGGCTTGGGCAAGCTATTGCTTTAAGCAAGATGGGCAGTGCTTTTGGAATAATTTATCGAGATTTCGAGCTCGCAACCAAAAGCTATGCAAAGGCAATAGAATATTTCTCCCAAAGTAATTACATCTCGGGGAAAGAAATAAATACCTATTTCGAATATGCCTATTTGCTTTACCAGTTAGAGCGATGGGAGGAACTGCATTCTACGACAAAGTTGTGGAAAGAACGGCTCGACAAAATAAACGCAAAACGTGAAAAGGAAGGTAGTGGAAATACACTGCGAGAGTACTACCTTTATTTCTATTCCATGCAGCTTATTGCAGAGACTGAGCAAAAGAACTTTGAAGTAGCCACAAAGCACTTTACGACCCTCAAGACAACTCTGACCGAATGTCCTGTAGATGCACTGCCTATAATCTATGATGCATTCGAAACCTATTTCACTGCTACAGGGCAGTACGATAGTGCTTTGTACTACAACCATAAGAATACGGAAATTTCTTTAGCGGCAGGTATTACCGCCAATTCGACCGATGCCCTTAATGCGCGCGCCGCCATATTTATGCAGATGCAACAATATGACAGTGCCGCACGACTCTATGATCGGTATATCGCCTTGTGTGATTCGGTGAAAAAAGACGATAATAGAGAACTGCTTAGCGAGTTTCGTACACTCTCGCAGGTAGAAGAACTTGATGCAACGCGTCGCCAATTTCAAGCATGGCTGTTTTTCATATTGGCAATTGTTGTGCTTTTTGGAGTATTTATATCACTCCTTATCATCTATTCTCGTCGTTTACGTAAACGGAATAAAATTCTCTATGCTGCCATTCAAAACGCCCTACTTCAACGAGAACTCGTTACTGCACCCACGTCGATAGCAAATGCAAACGATGAAAAACTCTACCAGCGTCTTTGTCGACAAATGGCTGAACAGACTCCGTACTGTGACCCAAAATTCGATCGCGACGCATTAGTCGCTCTGCTCAACACAAATCGCAATTCACTAGCCGAGGCGATTCGATTAAATGAGAAAGGAATTACTATTGCCGATTATATCAACCAGTGTCGTATAAAACACGCGGCAAAACTTATTGCAGATTACCCACAAACACAGCTTGCCGACATTGCAATAGTGTCAGGTTTCAATTCTAACACTACTTTTAACCGTTTGTTTGTGCAACATTTCGGGATGTCGCCAGCCGAGTATCGAGACATTGCACTCGAATACAAACGACAATAGAGACGAACATAAAAACGCATAAGGTGTTTCACACACCTCCCCCTATACAACGTCCACATAATGCGTCGCCCATGGCTACTATTCTAAAGCACCTTGGGCTCAATCTTTTCATAAACTGAATTACGTTCGTACGGCACAAATCCCTCCGCCCTAACCATAGATTCCAATTCCTCGATAGTTGCGGTTGGGCGCTTATCCTGTGCTCCCGCCATACTGTATATGCGTGTCGAATTCCCTATTGTTCCATCTAGATCGTCTACCCCATAGTGAAGTGCCAAGGGTAGGTTCTTTTTTCCTAACATAGGCCAGTAGCACTTAAGGTGCACCACATTGTCCAGAAGCAGGCGACTTACTGCATAGTTGCGCAGCACCTCTAGCAGCGAGACTTCGCCTCGTACACCCAGAGCATTGTGTGCAGCACGGAACTTGAGAGGAATAAAGCAATTAAAACCGCCCGTCTCGTCCTGCAGTTCGCGCAGGGCAAGAATATGTTCAACGCGGTGTTCGTAACTTTCTATATGCCCGAACAGCATTGTGGCATTGGAAGTCAAACCCAATTTATGTGCTTCGCGGTGCAGTGCGAGCCATTCCTCTCCTGTGCATTTCTCAGGGCAAATTTTACGCCGAATATCATCTGAGAATATCTCAGCACCTCCACCTGGTATTGAGCCTAGACCTGCTGCCTGCAAACGCGAAAGACCTTCCGCCATATTCAAGCCAGACTTCTTGAAAATAGCAATGAGCTCTACCGCAGAGAACGCTTTAATATGGAGCGTAGGGGCTGCTTTATGTACGGACTGCACGATCGCTTCCAGCTCGCTAATGGTCCACCGAGGATCTACCCCACCAGTGATATGTACCTCGGTATTACCCCGTGCTTCTTGTTCTCTAACGCGTTGTTCTATTTCCTCTAGACTCAAACGCCAAGCTTCAGGCGAACCTTCATCACGACGGTAGGAACAAAAACTGCACTGAAAAACACAAATATTCGTTGGCTCTATATGCGCATTCCGATTGTAGTAGGTTTCGTAACCATTCTTTTGCAAACGGACATAGGTAGAAGCCAAACTCAAGAGAGGGAGCGCCGCTTCGCGGTAAAGTGCAACACCGTCTTTTTCATCTAATCGTTGTCCACAGAGTAAAAGCTCTGTGGCAGTTTGCACTGCTACAGAGCTTTCTTTCATATACCTCTCAATGAGCAGACGCTTTTGAGCAAGCGCTTGTTCAAAATATTCTTGCTTCACCTCACCTTTGTTGTGCTACTAGAAATTCTCGTAGTCGGCATCACTAACGTTATCGGTAGACATATCTAATTGTACACCTGGCTTACGACCATTTCCATTAGGCGTAGTTGGAGCGCTCGGAGGGGTTGAATGCGATACTGGTTTACTCGACACAGGCTTGCTAGGAGCAGTACTGGTTACTGCTTTTTGGAGTTCTGGAACGGGTGGCATCTCCTCCTTCTTTTCCTCCACTCGAGCAACAGGTTTTGTCGTACTTTTTTGCACAGGCGGCACTACAATACCTTGTACAGAATGTTCCTGTTTACCTCCTTGTGGCCTGCTCACTTTAGGTACTACTACAGGACGTGGTGTAACATTTGTAGTTATGGGTTTCGGCGTATTGGAGTGCTGTTCTTTTTGAACGTTGTTGACAGGTTTAACTGTTTTAGTTGCATTAAGGACATGGGTTACAGCCTTTTGCGTCTTGCCTTCTATTTGAAAATAAGAGACTGCTTTTTGCAGTTCTTCTGCCAAGTTTGCCAAATTTTCGGCACTCGTAGCCATCCGATCACTAGATACGGCATTCTCTTGCGACACATCACTCAGCAATTGGATAGACTGATTTACTTGCTCAGCACCATTACGCTGTTCAACGCTTGCTACAGCCACTTCGCGCGACAACTGAACGCTCCGTTCTACACGGGGCGCAACCCCCTCCAATGCTTTTTCAATAAGAGCCGAAGCTTGAACAGCCGAATTTACTAGGTTTACAACCTCATTAGCAGCGCTTCCACTACGCTCTGCCAACTTGCGCACCTCCGATGCAACAACGGCAAAACCACGCCCATGTTCTCCTGCTCGTGCCGCTTCTACTGCTGCATTGAGAGCAAGGATGTTGGTCTGACTCGCAATTTCGTTTACAACACCAATCTTTTGTTCAATCTCATGAATAGCATTCTTGCTGTCTGCTCCGTGCGCTAATACCACCTTCAGAGCCTCTGCCACATCCTGCGATACCTTCTCCGACTGTTGCGCGTTCTCAGCGTTCTGATCGATATTGGCAGTCATCTCTTCCATTGCACTCGATACCTCTTCCGACGACGAGGCCTGTGTGCTTGCCCCCTGCGCAATGGCACGCGCCGTCTGATCCATATCTCGTCCTGCATTCAGTACACCATCTACACTCTCGGCAACTATGCCTATAAGTTCAGCCATTTTCTCACGAAGGGCTACAATAGCACGTACCATACTTCCAGCCTCATCTTTTCGATCTAGATCCGAAGAACGAATCATGGAGTTCTTTGTAAAATCTCCATTGCGCAACGACTCGAGTGTACCAACAATCGTGTTGAAAATGATTGACATCTGATGCCCTATGTACCAAGCCAAGAAGAATATTACGGCAACCATTATTATCAGAATGCCGAATATAAAGATCATAGCTCCCCCTGAATAACGTGTAGTCGCTGCATCGAGTGCCGTATAGATACGATTAAACCCTGTCTGAATCTGTACATAGTACTGCTGCGTCTCCGCCTGCTCCGCCAGCATCTTCTCGCCTATAGCAGACAAGAGTTGAATCTCACTTTCAACTTCCTTAAATAACGTTGTAGCTTGTGCTCCAGAGCGTTCAACACTTTTCCGCACCTGTGCGAAGGTATTGGCTGCCTGCTCCAACGTTTTCGGATCTGCTGTTGTTTGGAATTTTATCAATTGCTGTATACTACTAAAGACGCTGTAAGCCAGATTATTATCAACAGAAGCAAGTATGGCACGAAACTCCGAACCACTCAGCTTCGCTTCCAGATCCAACACCCGCGTGTGCATCTCCTTACTGTACTCCATCTTTTGGCGTAGATGGTTGCAGAACTCTGTAACGTTCGCAAGCGTCATATTGTAAAAATTCCGCCGTTCCTCGGTATCGGAAGTTAGCTCCTTGATACGTGGCAGAACTTCGTTCGTGGCACGCTCAAAATGCTGTGATAACTCTTCGGTATACTTTTCTTCGTGAGTTGCCGCATATTCCGTCGCACACTGTAAAGCATCGGCAATCTCTTCGTTTACCTGTGCCACAGCGTTATAAATCGGGAAATAATTTATAATCTGCTTTAGCTTCCCCAAGCCATAGATGATGAAAAGAGCAAAAAGGCT
>CAUVMY010000129.1:0-5035 GCA_963552845.1 uncultured Bacteroidia bacterium | reverse complement strand
AAAAGCAGAACGCACTTTTTCAGATAGCATTGTGCCCGCAGCACCGTACCATAGTTACGACGGAGCATACTGGTATTTTTATCGGAGTCGCCGACTGACGGGATAAAACCTCGTGCGTAGCAGTACTGACGAGGTTACTATTCTTTCTTGGAAATGATGTCGGCTAATCTTGTCGCCAAGTCCGAGAGTTGTAGTGGGAATACACTCGGAGACAATAAGTTTTTTTAAGTTCGTTAATTGTCTTTTTCGCTTTCAGTTTCGCCTTCAAGGTGCGATTTCCCTTCTACATCTTTTGGAGTTTTTCTCGAAGGAGTTCCAGCTCTTTCTTTTCTTGTGTAGTCATGATAGTAATCTTTTGCATCTTCAAAGACACTACAAAATTTGAAACCTATTCCTATGAGAGGCATCATTTTTTTTTGAGCACCCTACATGTCAGGGAAACACAAGTTTCGTAAAAGATAAACTGGACTCGGACACTCAATTGTATTTTTACAGACACTCCTTATAATGCGTCTCCCGAGGCGTTCAGATCCTCTACACTCTCAAGAAACCGCACGAAGTGTATATTTTTGCATCTGTCTGCTCCATGAAGCTGAGAATAAAAATAGAAGACAGTGAGTAATCGGTTATTTGAAAAAGGAATTACAGGCATCGAGAGGTGCGTCCTGTTCTTAATTCTTCTTGTATTGCCTTCGCTTGGAATGTCGAAGGAACTGAAAGTAGGTGCCGCGTGTTTTGAAAAATATGAAAAACTATTGCAAGGTAAGCGCGTGGCGCTGGTCTGCAACCATACATCGCGCGTTGGAGAACGCATGCTTTACGACACGCTGCGTGAACGTGGTATTAAGCTTGTCCGACTCTTTACACCTGAACATGGTCTAGCAGGGCGAGCAGATGCGGGAGAGCGCGTTAAAAGTTTGAAATCTGAAAAGGATTTCCCAGAAATTGTAAGTCTGTACGACCACAATAAGCGTCTACCACTCGATAAACTCAAAGGAATAGATATCGTACTTTTTGATCTTCAAGATGTGGGCGTACGGTGTTATACTTACATTTCTACGATGCATTATGTTATGGAAGCATGTGCACAGAGCAATGTCCTTTTTGTGGTGCTTGATCGTCCTAACCCCAATGGGCATTTTGTTGATGGTACGGTGCTAGAACTCAAATACAAGTCCTTTGTAGGAATGCACCCTGTCCCTTGGGTACATGGACTGACGGTGGGAGAGTATGCTCGTATGATAGAGGGAGAGGGATGGTTGGGTAAAACGTTGAAATTGCGTCTTACGGTTATCCCTTGCGAAGGGTATACGCATTCTACACGTTACAAACCTCCTGTGGCACCTTCGCCGAACCTTCCCAGTTTGCTATCGATACTCCTTTATCCATCGCTCGCTTTTTTTGAAGGTACTACACAAAGCGTAGGGCGAGGTACTGATTTCCCTTTTCAGGTAGTGGGTAGTCCTAAAAACATTGATGAGGGCTTTGCATTTGTCCCAGAATCTCGTTTGGGGGCAAAGCAACCGCCATTTATGGGCGATACATGCTATGGCATAAACCTAACGAACGAAGAGATTGACTCTTTTTACATGAATCCGAGAATTCGTCTGAAGTATCTGATAGAGATGCGAAAACGTTGCACTGGGCGTTATTTTATTAAATTTTTTGACCAATTGGCGGGGACTGCTGCATTGCGTATGGCATTAGAACAAGGTAAGACCGAGGACGAAATTCGTAAAGGCTGGCAACCTGCGCTTGCGCGTTTTAAGAGTGTACGCAAAAAGTACCTCCTATACGAGGATTTTGAGTGAGGTGTTTTATTATACTAAGCAAAGGGATACATTCATTTGTAGTCGCTTGCATAAATTGAGGAAGCAATGCAACTGCGATGTGGGATCTCAGGATGCTATTACAAACGATAATAGAGAGGTAAAATGTTAAAATATGGATTGCTGAGCTCTGTGTACCTTCTCTTATCCCTCAATGCTATAGCCCAATTCCCTGCTATGAAAGGCGGAGACGTGTATACCGATAGTATTGCCAACTGCAACATTGCTTCGGTGACACTGTGTCGCGATGAGCGACAAAATACACCTCCCATTATTACTTTACGAGGCGATGCACGTCTTCAGCTCGCTTTTGATTATTTGGGCGACGAACCCATTAGTCCTGTTTATAGCATCCTGCATTGCAATCCAGATTGGCAACTCTCTGATGTCTTTCCATCTGATTATCTCGTCGGATTTGAAGAGAATCTCTTTCCCGCTCCAGAACGTTCCTTGGGAACAGTACAGAATTACCAGCATTATACCCTCCAAATTCCGAATGCTGACGTAAAGCTGCGACTTGCGGGCAATTATATTCTACAAGTGCGCGATGCTTACCATGGGGGTGTTTTGCTTTTTCAACGACAATTTGCATTGCTCGATGAGCGCGTCATGCTCACTTTAGACCAACGCGAGGTTGTGGGAGTGCGACGGTTGAGTCACCAGCAAGTTTGGGCACACCTTGATGTACAACGCATTGGTCGTCTTCTTGACACTCGCGATGTAAGACTTTTCGTACAGCAAGGTTGGAACAATGGACAGTGGCAAGAGCTCCCTATGTATCGTTGGGAGTCTTCCACACAACTCCTTTATGGTGGACAGGATACTGCAATTTTCTCTGGCGGCGATGAATGGCATGTGCTCGACCTACAAACACTCCGTACGGCAAGTGAGGGGGTACGAAGTATCGTCTACCGCGATGATGCGTATCAGGTAGAAGTCTTGCCAGACAAATTCTCTCTACTAGGGCGCATACGTGATCATGCGAGTTCTCGTTCAGATCTCGACGGTTGGTGTATAATGGGGTATACAACAGACCGAATCAACTCTGCAGGCTTAAAATATTTTCCCCGCGAATGCGAATATGCTTGGGTGTATTTCACTCTCAATGGTTCAGTGGGGCAGCAGATCACACTAGAAATAGGAGACCGTTCGTTCCCCCTACGCTACAATCAGGAACGTAATGCATACGAGGTTAGCATATATCTTAAACAAGGGGTATATAGCTATCGTTATGTATGCAACGGAGTGAATGTCGAAGGGGTGAGTGCCGAAACGCGTAACGATTATTGGGGGCTTGTATATTATAGAGAACGCGGCGCACGTTATTGGCAACTTATTAAGGTTGCTAATAGTGTTGCCAATCCCAAGTTGTAGTATGGCTTTGGCATTGTCTTTGCAGTATGCGTCTATACAAAACATTACGCAGAACTTGCGATGCCTGTGCGTAGCTTCGTAATGAAAATCGCGTATCTTTGTAATGGGCTAATACGTATATACTCATGGGAGTGGGCGTGGTAGCGAATGACAGAGGGAAAAGAAATTAAAATATAGGATTATTATGAAGTCGCGTCGGGGGCGGTTGCTTGCCGCAGTAGTCTTGCTGACCTTAGTCTCAGGGTCAATATTTTTTGCCTCTTGCTCGAGCACGGGCAAAGCTCCGTGCCCTGCTTACCGAAGAGTAAGTGTACAATAGTTTTTTTTGCAGAGACATCGCGAGTGGTAGAGACTTTTTCTGCGCAAACACAAAACAAGTTTTGTTCTAAAAGCGAGGAGAGGGTGTGTGAATGAAACGTGTGATGATAGCCACTGGTGGTGGCGATTGTCCTGGTCTGAATGCGGTGATACGTGCCGTAGTACGTCGGGCCTCGCACGAACAGGGCTGGGAGGTAATAGGCGGGATACAGTCGTTTGATGGGATTCTGAGCGAACCTACCGAGATACGCTTGTTGGATGAACAAGCGGTCTCAGGAATACATGTGCGTGGTGGCACAATAATAGGTACAACCAATAAGGGGGGACCCTTTGCATGGCCTGTAAAACAGCCAGACGGATCGTGGATCGCGGTAGATCGGAGCGACGAAATGCTGCGAAAATTGCAATTCCTCGGTATAGATGCTGTGATAAGCGTCGGGGGAGATGGGTCGCAACGTATTAGTCAGCGGCTCTACGAAAAGGGATTGAACATAATCGGTGTACCTAAAACGATCGATAATGACCTCTCGTCTACCGACTTTACCTTTGGTTTTCAGACAGCCGTACAAATAGCCACAGAGGCTGTAGATAAGCTGGTAACTACAGCTGCCTCGCATAACCGAGTGCTTGTCCTAGAGGTGATGGGGCGCAATGCAGGTTGGATTGCACTACATGCCGCTATTGCTGGAGGTGCAGAGGTATGTCTTATCCCCGAAATTCCCTACGATGTGTATAAGGTAAAAGAACGTCTCGATCAACGCTTTAACCGTGGTAAAGGGCATGCCATAATAGTTATTGCAGAAGGCGCAATGCCGAAAGATGGGACGGTGACCTCCAATGAAAACCATGAAATTGGGTATGAAAACGTGCACCTCGGAGGAGTAGCTCACAAGCTAGTGCATGACCTAAAAGCAATTGGCTTTGAAGAAGATATGCGTGAGACGATTTTAGGGCATCTACAACGTGGTGGTATTCCCGTAGCTTATGATCGCATCCTAGCTACACAGTTCGGGGTAAAAGCCTTTGAAATGGTACTTGAGGGACGTTTTGGCGAGATGGTAGCCTATAGACATCCCGATATTATCTCGGTACCTCTCATTGAGGCGGTTATGCAACCGAATTTAGTTGATCCACACTGCGATTTGATCAACACGGCTCGTGGAATCGGTATTAGTTTTGGCGAGTAGGTTGATTACTGAACGCCAGCGACGTACAAATTACTGGTTTACTACCTAAATTACCATAGGTTAAAGGCAAGAAAGGAAAAGCTAGAGAGCAACAAGTTACTTTGTATGTCGTAAATTATTATCTCAAATAAGGCGCTTTGTGCGCCTTTTTTATTTTCTGAAAAGTTTTTTGTTTTGTTACCCAACTGAAAATTTATCGGGAAGAAATTTCCGTAAAATAAAAATAGTATTATATTGACTATTAACTAAATATAACAGAAATACTAGTTTTATATAAAAAAAAACTATAAACTTTCTTGAATTACTATCTATATTTGTCAATGATTT
>CAUVMY010000128.1:0-5044 GCA_963552845.1 uncultured Bacteroidia bacterium | reverse complement strand
GCATAAATTTCCCGCTCTTTTGCCCTTTTCCCATAGATGTTAAACTCCTAATCTGCTAGTGTGTACGAGTGGTATTTTTAAGTACGTTGCTCTGTAATATTTTTGTCCAAATTGCTGCTCTCAACAGTTGGTAGCCAAAGTATTTCTTATTCCCACTGCCCCGTATGTTGCGCGTTTTCCCCTTACACCTACTTTTTTACACGTACGAGTTCTGGAGTAAGTACGGGGGCGGGTGAAATTGTCTCGGAGAGCAACGGTACACAGAGTCCGTTGTCTAAGGCTGCAAAACGATACCCTAGTGCGGAAAGGTTTTTTAAACACATTGGTAGGGCGTAGCGTAAATTGGCTTCCGCTTTGTGCGAATCGTGAAAAACCACAATATCGCCGCCTCTTACATTTGCTAGCACCATTTCGGCACAACGCATGGGGCTAATCCACTTGCTATAATCCATGCTCAATACGGACCAAAGTACTACCTTGAAATTGGATTTTAGGGTGCGGTATTGTTTAGGCGTAAAACGCGCGTATGGGGGACGAAAAAGATCTGTACGCAGTATATCATTGGCCATCAGCACGTCCTGATAATATTCGGAGGTACTTACCTGAAAGCCGCGTAAATGGCTATATGTATGATTGCCCACGGCATGCCCTTCGCGGCGAATGCGATCTAACAATTCGGGGTAGCGTTCGGCATTGCGCCCCAAACAAAAGAACGTTGCATGCGCATTATAGGATGCCAGAAGGTCGAGTAACCAGTCGGTTATGCCAGCCATTGGACCGTCATCGAATGTAAGATAAATGGTACGCGGCGCTTTTGCCACGTACCAAGTGATATCTGTAAAAAGTCGCGACAATCCTCGCGGCGGACTCAGATTGATCATTATTAACTATTCAGTACACCGCCCAACTCACCGTCTAATTCTTTCAGCATATCGCGACTAGCGTAGCGTTGTGCTATACGCATAAGCTCTTGTAATAGCGCCGTGTTGATAGAAATTTCATTCTCGCTATTGCGATAAGCTGTTGGCGATAGCCGTTGGATGTAGCGTAGTGTAGCCATACACTGTTGTATGTACTCATGCAGTTTAGCATCGCCTTTTTCGCGTGCTCCACTCCGATAGTACGCCTCTATGAGCGGTATCCATTTGTAGCTCCAGCCTACACGTGCTGGGGGCAACACGGCAAAGCAACGATCCAATAGCTCTTCTGCGCGTTGTTTGTTGCCCAGTTGTACAAATGCATCAGAACCTGCCACAAATGCATCTACATAGTATTCTATCATACGCTTACACGTCTCGTCGAGATAAACCCGCTCGTCGGCAATACTACGGAAGTTGTACTCTTCCATCAGGTAGCGATACATTTTTGCCGTATCCACCAGTTCGTGCATTGTACTGTCGCGCTTCACGGGCTCAACACCAGACACTATTCCCTCGCCCACAAAATATTTGTCCAGTCCCCAGTACATATCCTTCGGGAGCATGGGAGAGTAATAGAGACCTCGCTTCCAATCATTGTTCGCCACAAGAGCGTACATAGCAAAACCATTTTTGTAAAGAAGGTTTGCATTAGGGTTTATATAGACAGTGTCGTACAATTGTGAGAGGAATTGCGGACTTACATAGCTTGCTACAGTCGTCGAATCAGCGCGAACCCACAAATTGCTTGTGGGGATAAATGCCAACTGGTCTACGCCTGCGTAGGGGGATGGTATCTTTGTTCGCGGATCTGTGCTCTGCACAAAACGGATAGCATCGCCCAAATTCAATGGCGTGGACAACCGGTTCTGTATCAAAATAACGTCGTTGTTGCCTTCTAGATAGTCTTCTCGTTTCAGACCAAAAGGTAACCCATCAGCATCGTACGCTTTACGACTCATGACATCGATATACCAATCGCCACCCAAATAGGTCAGATTGCATACACGAACATCAGAACGGAAACCTTCTACTTCCTGCGAATACCAAAGAGGGAAAGTGTCGTTATCGGCGTACGTAAACAAAATACCATTCGGAGAAACTGAACGTAATAAATTACGTCCAAACTCTACAGAAACAAAACGATGCGAACGGTCATGATCATCCCAATTCTGTACCCCCATCAGTAGCGGAACCCCTAAGAATGAGGCAAGAATGGCGCTACTTGTACCGATCTTCTCCTTCACAAAACGCGCTAAAAAACGAGCCAGCGGAATAACGCCTAGCCCTACCCAAATGGCGAATGCATAGAAACTAGCCGCAAATGAGTAATCGCGTTCGCGAGGTTCGTAGGGCTTCTGATTCAAATAAATCACAATAGCAATGCCCGTTAGAACAAAGAGTGTTAAAACTACGCCCCAGTTCTTCGTATCCTTGTTGAACTGGGAGACGAGCCCCAATAAGCCCAAAAGCAAAGGCAAGAGGAAATAACGGTTGTATGCTCTATTGCCCTTGTAAGGAGCGGGGAGCTGATCTTGCGGTCCTAGTCGTGCGTTATCTAGCACAGGAATTCCCGTGAGCCAGTTCCCACGAAAGGCATCGTGCCCGTAGCCCTGATAATCGTTCTGACGACCACTGAAGTTCCACATGAAATAACGCCAATACATATGCCCCAATTGGTAACGGAAGAAGAAGAGCAGATTCTCACCAAACGTAGGTTTTGCTACTACTTGCTCCTGACCATTACGATCGCGCGTCGAAATAGGTGTACCTTTAATGTTCACCCAACTCCTGTAACCACGAATATGCACTGGGTCACGACTCCACATGCGAGGGAATACAGTCTCAAAACGTGGGTCGTATTTGGGGTCTGTGCGTCTTGTTACTACTTCGTAGCGATCACCGCGCGGGGCATAGACCTCCGTACCATCGACGTAATCTTCTACAGGAGCATTGTAATAAGCTCCTGTAATGAGCGGACGGTCTCCGTATTGCTCACGATTGAGATACGAACGCAGTGCAAACATATTGTCTACGCCATTCTGATCTAGCGTTGGATTGGCCAACGAGCGTACAACGATAAGCGTATAGCTCGAATACCCCAATAACAGCATGGCAAAGCAGACAAACAGCAGATGTGCGGTATAGGCACGGCGCTTGTGCGATATTACGACACCAAATGCTAATAACGCAGCCAAAAGCACAAAGAAAAAGATAGCGCCCGACATAAACGGGAGTCCAAACCCGTTCACAAAAAGAAGTTCGAACCACGAGGCAATGACAATCAACCCCTGTATCACGCCATAAAGCACAACGAGAAGCAGAACTCCACTTATTACAAGGGCTTTAACTAGCCCCCACCACGAGAATTTGTACTTGCGGAAATAATACACTAGGCATATAGCAGGGATGGCGAGCAAATTAAGCAAGTGTACGCCGATTGAAAGTCCCATAAGGTAAGCAATAAGCACAATCCATCGGCTCGCTCGCGATTGTTCAAACTCCGACTCCCACTTGAGAATTGCCCAAAAGACCACAGCCGTGAACAGCGATGAAAGCGCATACACTTCCCCCTCTACCGCCGAGAACCAGAAAGTATCGCTAAACGTATAACAAAGCGCGCCGATGGCAGATGCTCCAATCACAAGTACACGCTCCCATACCGACAGCTCTCGTTCTACATTACGAAGAATAAGTTTGCGAGCAAGATGTGCGATAGACCAATACAGGAACATTATAGTTGCACCGCTGGCAAAAGCCGACATGGCGTTAGCCAATACCCCCACGTGTTCCACATCGGGGGCAAAAAGTGAGAATAAACGCACTAAAAGAAGAAAAAAAGGAGCTCCCGGGGGGTGTCCCACAATTAACTTGTAGCCGCAGGCGATAAACTCGCCGCAATCCCAAAAACTCGCCGTGGGTTCTAGTGTCAATAGATACACCAATGTAGCTACGACAAAGATGACCCACCCCGCGATTACGTCGATCGCGCGATAACTAATCTTGTTCATTCAATGTGGATAGTAATGGCTTCCAGCCTGAGATAACGTCGTCTACAGAAGTGCGTACAACTCCGATCTTTTGTGCACAAAAACGCAACAACACATCCATCTCATGAATTGTTGCCTCCAGTGCCTCTAACTCTATTGAGCCGCGATCTAGTTCTCCGCCCAAATACTCAAGCCGTTGCATAGCCTGAGCAAAAGTCACTCCGTCCGCGAATAGTGCTTCTACGCTCGCCCCGAGCGATTTCTCACTCCCCATAATCCGCACTCCCCCATTTCATTCAGAACAAAGGTAGCGTTTAATTGCATAAATGCACTGCCACGGTGCTCTTCGCTCTGTACTATGACGCGCATTTTCAATATCCGCTTTGCGCTGTACGCCCTATCTACTGTGCTATATTCGCTTCGCGTCGTACCTCGTACCTTACGCCAACGGCGCTATGCCACATCGCCCTTGCATTTTTCCCTATTTTTGCATGAGGATTTAGGAATCTGATAAGAAGAGGGATGACAAGTGCAACACAACGAATGGCATTGCAGAACGCAATATGGAAGATAGCTAATGATGTACGAGGAGCCGTAGATGGTTGGGATTTCAAACAATTCGTACTCGGTGCGCTCTTCTATCGTTTCATCAGTGAGAATTTTACTAGCTATATGGGATTCCATTATCCTGAAATGAAGGATGAGGAGATAATCGATGAGACGAGAAAAGACGCAATTATTACCAAAGGCTATTTCATCTACCCGAGCCAGCTATTTGAGAATGTGACGGCAGGTGCTGCCTCCAACGAGAATCTAAATACCGACCTCCATGCCATATTTCAGGCGATTGAGAACTCGGCAACTGGTTATCCGTCAGAAGGTGACATCAAGGGCTTGTTTGCCGATTTTGATACTACTAGCCCGCGGTTGGGCGGAACTGTTAGGGAGAGAAATAGTCGTCTGACTGCTGTACTCAATGGAGTAGCTTCGTTAGCATTTGGTGATTTTGAGAAGAACCAAATCGATCTATTCGGCGATGCGTACGAGTTCCTCATTTCAAACTATGCTGCCAATGCAGGCAAATCGGGGGGAGAGTTCTTTACACCACAGAACGTATCGAAGCTGATAGCACAACTC
>CAUVMY010000127.1:0-5054 GCA_963552845.1 uncultured Bacteroidia bacterium | reverse complement strand
ATGCGATTAAGCCAATTTATTACGGCAATCAGTACTACGTTTATGCGTATAAAACTTATACCGACGTTCGTCTCGTTGTAACGCCCCCTTCTAGTGTCGGGAAATTTGGCGGCGATACAGATAACTGGATGTGGCCACGACATACAGGCGACTTTACCCTATTTCGCATCTATGCCAATGCCAACAACGAGCCTGCCGAATATAGCGAGACCAATGTGCCCTATCGCCCACGGAAGTTTCTGAAAGTCAATATTGGCGGTGTGAAGGAGAACGAATTTGTAATGGTATACGGTTACCCTGGTACCACGCAACAATATTTGACATCTGCTGCGGTAGAATCTATTGCAATGGCAGAAGATCCTCGCAAGGTGGCGCTCCGCCGCAAGCGTTTGGATGTGATGGAACAGTTTATGGCATTAAATGATACACTGCGCATCCAATATTCAAGCAAGCATGCCAGTGTAGCAAATGCGTGGAAGAAATGGATAGGCGAAGCGAGTGGTCTGGAGCGTGTCGATGCTGTGACTAGAAAACGTGAACTGGAAAAAGCTTTTTCCGAATTTGCCAATTCGTCTGTAGAACGCAAAGCAAAATACCAAGATCTACTCCCTGCACTGGATAAGTTGTATGGAGAACTAACGCCGCTCGTAAAGGCAAACGATATGTATACCCAAGGGCTATTGGGGATTGAAAGTCTAGCATTTGCACAAAAGCTTATAAGATTAACACAAGTAGCGCGAAACGAAAAACGGGAACTCACATCCGATGAATTAAAGGCGGTAAAGATGACCGCCGCTACTTACTTTAAGGACTACGACCAACGTGTAGACCTCGCACTTGCTAAAGCAATGCTCGAAGCCTATCTGAACGAAAATGTGAGCACAGAACGCCTCCCTATTATTCAAAGCGAGATGCGCGACACGAAGAGTATCGAACGTTTTCAAAAGAAAGTGATGCTGCGCTCGATATGTACAGATGCTAGGAAATGGGAAACAGCCTTGAAGGGAAAACATTTCCTCAAACAATTGGTTAACGACCCTCTTTTTAAGTTTGCAGAGACGCTTGCTAACGAGTACAAACAAACGATTGCAGAACCTCTTCTTGCGCTTCGGACACGCGCTACGGATCTTTACCGCCGATACGTGGCTGGGCTCATGGAAATGCAATCCGAACGTATTTTCTTTCCCGATGCCAATTCTACTCTGCGTCTTGCATACGGAAAAGTAGAAGGGTACAGTCCCCGAGAGGGGATAATCTACACGCCTTTTACATCGCTAGACGGTATGGTAGAAAAGGTAAAGATGGGTGCACATGACTATGTGATGCCCGAGCGCTTAAAGGAGCTATATGTACATAAAGAATACGGGCGTTGGGCAAAGCACGGGAGTGTTCCTGCTTGTTTTTTGGCAAGTGTACATACCACGGGAGGGAACTCAGGTAGTCCGACTCTTAATGCAAACGGTGAACTCGTCGG
Organism: uncultured Bacteroidia bacterium; assembly: GCA_963552845.1. Classification (GTDB taxonomy): domain Bacteria; phylum Bacteroidota; class Bacteroidia; order Bacteroidales; family CAJPTX01; genus Bacteroides_D. The sequence continues at coordinate 3,580 of CAUVMY010000127.1, read as the reverse complement.
GCTTAATTTTGACCGTGTATGGGAAGGAACAATGTCTGATGTAATGTTCGATCCCATAAAGTGTCGCAACATAGTGGTCGATATTCGATACGTACTCTTCTTCATTGACCAATATGCTAAGGCAGGTTACCTTCTGAAAGAGATGTCTCTTGTGGAATAACTAACGTACCTCGGGAGTTTTTCTCTGTTTGTACTTGCGTATAGTTATGGTTTCTAAAAAGGTTTACGAACGGTTTCAGCGCCCAAATGCGCCTTCGTGTGCGTGGGAACTTTATGTTGGGCGTACAGTCTCTCGACGGCTTCGCCTCACTCGCAATGCGTTAACAGTACAAACCATGACTACTACTGCGGCTTCGGATGTGACAGAAACACTGAAACAACTGGTTCTATTCCGAAAAGCAGGTGCTGATATTATACGCGTCACTGTACCTACTTTGCAAGATGCAAAAGCACTTCAGGAAGTAATGCGGAAATTCATTGGGCAAGGCATTTCGCGCGTTCAAAAGGGATATGCTGCGTGCCCTGTTGTAGCAGACATCCATTTTGCCCCACAAGTAGCCTTAGAAGCCGCAAAATTCGCTGATGCTGTACGAATCAATCCAGGTAACTATCTCAATAGAGAAACACCACGAAATAAAGCGGAAGAAGCGAAAGCTCAGCAAAACATATATCAGAAGGTCGGTGAGCTTGTTGAGGTTTGCAAAGAGAACAACGTTATAGTGCGCATTGGCGTTAACCATGGGTCGCTAGCTCCTCGCATAATCGAAAAATACGGCGCAGGGCTTGAAGGCATGGTATACTCTGCCATGGAGTTCCTCGAGGTGTGTCGTCATTTCCAATTTGAGCAGAAGGTAGTTGTCTCACTCAAGGCAAGTGATGTAAAACAAATGGTCTTTGCCAACCGTTTCCTCGTACGAACTTTGCAACAGAACGAGTTTTACAACAAACTGCACCTAGGTGTAACCGAAGCTGGAGCAGAAGAAGATGGGCGCATTAAGTCAGCAATAGGGATAGGAACTTTGTTGGTCGACGGCATAGGCGAAACCATTCGCGTGTCGCTCACCGAAGATCCCCTTAATGAGATAGTATTTGGGCGTGCTATTATAAGCCACATCAAACAATTAACGCCTTTTACCCCCAAAGAACATATTCCCTTTGCCTCGCACTTTACCTTCTTTACGCCACCACAAATTCAGGAGCGTGAAGTATCCACTGCGTTGAAAGAATTTCGGAAGGGGTTGGTACTTGCTGTTCATCGCACTAGTACATTAACAGACACTGTTCTAGAAAATTTCGGATTTGTACGCAACGCCGAGGGACATTGGCAACACCAATACAATACCGTAGATATTATACTATGCGAGGAAAGAATAGACTCACAAGCCTTACCTCGCGAACTACACCCCCATTTTATGCTCAAAAAAGATGCGACCTCCTACATCGCTTGCGATGGTAGTTGGACAGCTACCATGGTACCTTTAGAGCTTGAAACGGAGCAAGAATTAGCAGCGTTTTGCATACAACACCCAAATCAACTTTTTATAGTAAAGGAGAATGAAAGGTGTATAGCGCGTTCGCGTTATATAGCCAATCTGCTCTACCGCTGTGCGCCTACTGCGAGCGTGGTATTTTGGCAGCAGACGCATCAACACCTTTCGGGCGATGCCTTACAAGCTGCTATGGGCATTGACTATGGTGCTCTCTTGCTTGACGACTTCGGTAATGGACTTGTGGCAGAAGGGGCAAACTTTGATGCTGCAAAACGGAACGCCTTTGCATTACTCCAAAGTTTGGGATTACGTCGTGTACATGCAGAATTTGTGGGATGTCCAGGCTGTGGTCGTACGCTCTTTACACTTCAGACGACTTTTGAAAAAGTCAAAGCTGCTACAGCACACCTCCGACACCTAAAAATTGCGGTGATGGGTTGTATCGTCAACGGACCAGGCGAGATGGGCGATGCAGATTACGGCTATGTAGGTGCTGGACCAGGGAAAGTTACACTCTATAAATCGGGGAAAGTAGCGAAACACAATATCCCAGCAACGCAGGCGCTTGACGAGCTTCTCAAACTCATCAAGGAGTCGGGAGATTGGCGTGAACTGTAGGGCGAATAGAACAGCTGGCGGTGTAGGCAACTACTCTATTCCACGGTGACTGACTTAGCTAGATTGCGCGGACGATCTACATTGCACCCTCGCAGAAGCGCAATATGATAGGCTAATAGTTGTAGAGGAATTACAGCCAAGATCGATTCCACAAGCGGAATTGCTTCGGGTATCTCGATACAATAGTCTGCCATATTACGAAGCGAAGTATCGCCTTCAGTTACTATAGCAATCACTCTGCCGCGTCGTGCTTTCACTTCTTGAATATTTGTTACGACCTTTTCGTATGAACTATCTTTGGCGGCGAGCACAACAACGGGCATATTCTCATCAATAAGGGCAATAGGACCGTGTTTCATCTCAGCGGCGGCATAGCCCTCGGCGTGTATATACGAGATCTCTTTCAACTTAAGCGCGCCTTCCAGTGCAACGGGGAAAAAGTAGCCACGTCCTAAGTAAAGGAAATTGGTGACCTGATAAAATCGTTCTGCAATGTGTTTTACACCATCGCTCCGTTCCAGAATTTCTTGGATTTTCTTAGGTGTCTCGAGCAAAGCTCGAATAGAATTGTGGTATTCTTTGTCAGTCAGCTTATTTCGGCTATAGCCCAACAGTAGTGCTAACATGGCGAGCACAGTAACCTGCGCAGTGAAAGCTTTTGTCGAAGCAACGCCAATTTCGGGTCCCGCGTGAGTATAAACCCCTGCTTGCGTCTCACGGGCAATCGATGACCCCACAACATTACAAATACCGAGTACTAGTGCTCCTCGTTCTTTTGCTAAACGGATTGCTGCTAGGGTGTCTGCCGTTTCGCCACTCTGACTGATGGCCAATACAACATCGTCAGGTGTTATAATGGGGTTACGATAACGAAACTCAGAGGCATATTCTACTTCCACGGGGATGCGTGCGATATCTTCAAGAAAATACTCTCCTAATAAGCCCGCATGCCATGAAGTTCCACAAGCCACGATGATAATTCGTTTTGCGTCTACTAAGCGCGGCAGTACATTGTAAAGCCCCCCAAGGGTCACAAAATCATGTACGTCGTTGATACGACCACGACATGTATCTTGGATGGAGCTGGGCTGTTCGTAAATCTCCTTGAGCATATAGTGGGAAAAATTGCCCAAAGCAGTGTTTTCTATGTCCCAATCCACTGTGGTTACATTGGGGAGCTGCGAAGAATCATCATCTTTCTTTAATAGGATCGAATCATGAGTCATAACGACCAAATCTCCGTCATCTAGAAGGACAATATTTCGCGTGTACTTTGCAATAGGAATTGCATCGGAAGCTACATAATAGTTCCCAGAATCAACGCCAATAACCAGCGGGCTTCCCAAACGAGCGGCAATAAGCTGAGTTGGGTTCTTGAGAGGATAAACGCAAATTGAGTAAGCGCCTATAACAATACTAAGTGCTTTACGGACAGCGGCTTCAAAAGATTTGTGATAGTGCCGATAGATATA
>CAUVMY010000126.1:0-5083 GCA_963552845.1 uncultured Bacteroidia bacterium | reverse complement strand
CGCATAAGAGGCGATTTTGATGCAAATGGTCGTCCCTTCATCACCCGCTGGAAAGGCGAGGCAGGAAAAGAACTGAGAATTCCGATTATCGGGAAAGACTATAAGCTAGTGATTAAAAGAGCGTCGGACAATACGATTCTCAAAACAGAACCATTGCTTACCATTGATGGGAATAATTGGGATAGTAGGGCTTATAAATTCACCCCCACCGAAGACGGTGAATTGTTGGTAGAAGCAGGACCTGATAGGGTAAGTTCTATCTGGATGTATTTTGGTAGTGCCGAAGCTCTTTTGCGCGTGGAACAATTCGGTACGGTACAATGGCAGACGATGCGAGATGCTTTTCACGGTTGTAAGAATATGCAATTCGCCGAAGGTATAGATACCCCCGACTTGAGCAAGGTGACCAATATGAACGGAATGTTCTCAAATTGCACCTCCTTCAATCAACCCTTGAATAATTGGGATGTGAGCAAGGTGAAGGATATGCAAAATATGTTCTCAGGTTGCACCTCGTTTAATCAACCCCTGAATAATTGGGATGTGAGTAAGGTGGGAGGCATGGGCCGTATGTTCTCAGGTTGCACCTCGTTCAATCAACCCTTGAACAATTGGAATGTGAGCAATGTGAGGGATATGAGTAACATGTTCTCAGGTTGCACCTCGTTTAATCAACCCCTGAATAATTGGGATGTGAGTAAGGTGGGAGGCATGGACCGTATGTTCTCAGGTTGCACCTCGTTCAATCAACCCCTGAATAATTGGGATGTGAGCAAGGTTTTCAAAATGGATTACATGTTCTACGGTTGCAGCTCCTTCAATCAAGATCTCGGGATGTGGAAATTAGAGTGCTGCAAAGAATTGGGTCTTGATAATTGCGGCATGAGTGCGGAGAACTACAGCAAAAGTTTACTAGGTTGGGCCACACAAAGCGACATTAATGAGAGATTACGACTTGATGCGTCAGGCTTAAAATATTTCTCAGAAGCGACAGAATCACGAGAAAAATTAATCAACAGCAAATACTGGCGTATTACAGGTGATAATCTGCTACGCTATTATATCTTCTTTGAGTCAAAGATGTCCACGCTTACTAAGGGCGTAGAGCAGACACTTGTACTCATAAAAAAAGGTATTGAAGAGAGAGAAACCGTAACGCTAACAAGCAGCGATCCTACCACAGTACAGATAATAGATGCAGCTTTTCTTACAGTAAAGGGACTGAAGGAAGGAAGGGCGACAATAACTGCTATGGTAGCAGCCAATGACAACCATGAGACGCTGGATGCAACTTGCGAGGTGACAGTGCGAGTGGCAGTAAAGGGAGTTTCTCTCTCAAAAACCGAATTGCCTTTGCTTAAAGGCGCTACTGCGGAATTAATAGCAACCATTTCTCCCTCTGATGCTACGAATAAGACGCTAATCTGGAGTTCAGATAATACTTCAGTAGCTACTGTAGAAAATGGCACGGTAACAGCTGTATCTGCTGGTCATGCGACAATTACGGTGACCACTGAAGGCGGAAGTCATACGGCTACATGTGAAGTGACTGTAACAGTCTCTGTTACGGGTATCACTCTTTCGCAAACCGAATTGTCTTTAGTTAAAGGCGCTAGTGCGGAATTAACGGCAACCATTTCTCCCTCTGATGCTACGAATAAGACGCTAATCTGGAGTTCAGATAATACTTCAGTAGCTACTGTAGAAAATGGCACGGTAACAGCTGTATCTGCTGGTCATGCGACAATTACGGTGACCACTGAAGGCGGAAGTCATACGGCTACATGTGAAGTGACTGTAACAGTCTCTGTTACGGGTATCACTCTTTCGCAAACCGAATTGTCTTTAGTTAAAGGCGCTAGTGCGGAATTAACGGCAACCGTTTCTCCCGCCAATGCAACAAACAAAAACGTTTCATGGCGTTCCGACAATGCAGGCATCGTAACAGTAGAAAATGGAGTAGTAACGGCAGTAGCCGAAGGACAAACGACTGTACGTATCTTTACCGAAGAGGGCAACTTTACTACAGAATGTAAGGTAACCGTGGTGAAGAACGGAGGTAGTAATCCTTCAGTCGCTGTAACAGGCGTAAAGCTTGCGCAGAACAAACTTACGTTGAAAAAAGACGATTCGTTTACACTTGTTGCAACAGTAGAACCTAACAATGCGTCCAACAAAGCAGTGACGTGGAGTTCAGCTAACGCTGCTGTTGCTACAGTATCTGACGCAGGCTTGGTTGAAGCCAAAACGGTGGGAACGGCGACTATTACTGTAACCACGCAAGACGGAGGTTTTACTGCCACTTGCGAAGTGACGGTAACTGCCGAAGATGTGGTACTCACAGGTTTGCGTCTCTCGCCTTCCGAAATGCGCTTAAAAGTAGGCGGCGAGGCTACTCTCAGCGTAACTTATGAACCTGCGGGTGCAACACAGCGTGAGGTAACTTGGAACACGAGTGATGCTGCGATTGTTACAGTAGACGAGCATGGGAAAGTAAAAGCAATTGCTGCAGGTGAGGCGACCATCACCGTAGCAAGCAAAACGAATGCATCTATCCAAGCCACTTGCAAGGTAATCGTAGAACCAGTTACTGCTGTAGAAGACGCAATGTTTGCTAATGTCGTAGTAGCACCCAATCCGTTCGACAGCCAATTACGAATTATAAACGGCGATTTGCGCGGAACATACGCATTGTTGAATGCACAAGGTGTTGTAGTACGCAGTGGCAATATGGATGGTCGCGAGGTACTGATTGAGATCACCGATCTTACTTCGGGTCTCTATCTCTTGCGTCTTACAGCCGAAAATGGTGCAACGAAGACAATAACAGTTGTTAAAAGAGCGATAATGAGGTATGTAGGGGCGAGGCGTGCCTCGCCCGTAAAATACGCGTTGCGCATTTTCAGATAGCATTGCGATTGTAGCGGCGCGCCATGGCACGCCGCCAATAAATACAACGGGCATGACTTTCGGGTTGTGCCCGTTTTTGATTGGTTTCGTCCAACGTTTTACGTTGGGCGAAAAATAACCCACCGCCGCCTTTGGCGGGGTTCTATTACGGTGTGACGTGGCGCGCCACTACATGTAATAATGTGTTTTTTACGGGCGAGGCGTGCCTCGCCCAATTCGGCACAACGTACCGAATTTATCATGTCGTTATGTATATAAATTATTGGATACCAATTCTGTAGGAGCGAAACCTGATTCGCCCAAATCAAATCGGCATAACATGCCGAATATTATCGCATCGCAATACGCATAAACATTGAATAACATCTCGTAGGTGCATTGGCGTGCCTCGCCCGAAATGAGAGTACGCATTTTCTTGATTGTATTGTTGCAGGGCGTTGCAGGCAACGCCCGAAAATAAAACACAAATAGATTCCTCTTATCCGCGGGTTTCGTTTACCTTTGCGCCGTTTTTTTTGCAGTTATTTTTGTCATGCTCGATGTACTCGTATTCTCGCTCATTTTTCTCTCAGGCCTAGGAGCTGGATTTATCAATGCAATGGCAGGAAGCGGTTCGCTGCTTACGCTGCCCGCTCTAATGTTCGGAGGGCTGGATTCGGCGGTAGCTAACGGGACAAACAGAATCGGGATTTTGGTGCAGTCCTCCTTCTCTCTTTCGGGCTATGCGAGTATGGGCGAGAAACCAGATGCCGACACGCTCTACGGTGCACTGCCAGTTGTGGTGGGTGCTGCGCTCGGTGCTTATCTTACGAGTTTTGTAGAGCGTGACGTTTTCCGCTATGTAATTGATGTGGTCATGCTTGCCATGTTGGTACTAATCTGTATGAAATCTAGCAGCTGGCTGCGTCAAAGAAGCGAAGAACACAAACCGTTACGTCATAAATTCTGGGTAATTGTTCTGATGTTCGTAGCAGGTCTCTACGCGGGTTTTATACAGGTAGCATCGGGATACGCGATGATGGCTATCATGGTGCTCGTGGGGGGCATGGATCTTTATCGAGCCAATACGGTAAAAGTCGTGGCTCAGCTTGCCAACGCAGCAATTGTAATTCCCATATACTTGTACATGGGTATGATAGATTGGAAACTTGCTACCGTACTTGGGCTAGGCTCTGGATTGGGCGGATGGTTAGGCTCTCGTTTTTCGGTGCGAGTAGGTGCAAAAATTGTACGCCACATACTTATGTTTGGCGTATCTCTCTACCTCATTAAAGAACTGATTACTACGTTCTTCCTGTCGTAGCGCAGACAGCTTCTAGTAGTCTCTGTTGCTGCGAGAGGCGCGGAATAGAGTTTTCAATAAACGGGGCATGAGTTTTGCCAAGCAGGGCAGAAATTTGTTCCACGTTTTGGGTATAAAAATCTGTAATGAAACTATTTCAAGTTTTCCAAGAATTACTATCTTTGATAAAGACACAAAATGAAGAGACCAATCTCTTCACAAAAAGATTAGTAAATGAAAACGTATGAGACGCGTAGTATACGCAACGTGACTTTGCTCGGTAGTACAGACTCGGGAAAGACAATTCTGACCGAAGCAATGATGCTCGAAGGCAAATTGATTGACAGAAAGGGAACCATCGCGGGAAAGAATACAGTTTCAGATTATACCGAAATTGAACAGCTGAACCAGAAGTCAATCTATGCTACGCCGCTCTATACGGAGTTTATGGACTGCAAACTTAACATTATAGATACTCCTGGGGCAGATGACTTTGTTGGAGCTGTGCTCACTGCGCTACGTGTTTCGGCAACCGCGCTCATGGTGGTCAACGCGCAGCACGGCGTGGAAGTGGGTACTGAGATTCTGGCGCGTTGGGTGGAGCAGATGCATAAACCCATGATTATAGCACTCAACCAGCTGGATCATGAAAAAGCCAACTACGAGCACGCCATGGAGAGTCTCGTACAGAGTTTTGGCAACAAAGTGGTTGCTGTGCAGTACCCCGTAAAAGTAGGTGCGGGTTTCGATTCGTTTATCGATGTCCTGCTCATGAAAATGTACAAATTTACAGGTGATACGGGGCAACGAGAAGAGCTTCCTATCCCCGAATCTGAGATGGAACGTGCCAAAGAGTTGCATGGTAAACTGATAGAGGCGGCTGCCGAGAAT
>CAUVMY010000125.1:0-5083 GCA_963552845.1 uncultured Bacteroidia bacterium | reverse complement strand
ACGTTGAAATCCTTAATTTTAAGTACTTTATTCAAACAGTTCCGCACCACAGCATAACCTAGCCCTGCTGAGATATCGCCATGCGAAGCACCTTCTCGCAAAGATTGTTTTACACGCGAATTCATGAAAACGGTGCAACGCGTACCCAAATCGCAAGGAGATTGAGACTTACAAGCCTCTGCTGCAAAGTTCGATACTTCTTGCCCCAGACTCCGCGCAAACGTTTCTATAAATGACCCACAACCCGAAGAACAGGCCTCGTTGATCTCAAGGCGAGCAATAGTACCATGGTCTATAAACGCCGCCTTCATGTCTTGCCCCCCGATGTCCAAAATGAATGAGACATCAGGATCAAAGAAAGAAGCACCTACGTAGTGAGCTATTGTCTCTACCACACCGAGATTAAGCCCGAAGGCTTTGCGAACAAGATCTTCGCCATAACCTGTTACACAACTCCCGCCTATATGTATGCTAACTCCTTCGCGTTGTGCTTGCTCCACCAATTCATGCAAACTAGCTGCTACAGCGCCAAGAGGATCGCCCGAATTCTTCCGATAGGCACGAAAGATGATCTGCTTTTGACTGTTGAGTACTATTACCTTGGTTGTTGTCGAACCACTATCGATGCCTAGGTAACAGTCGCCGTCTTTGGCAGATGCTAGAGACGCTGCGGGCAACCTATACTGAGACTTACTTTCCAACCAACGTTTATACTCCTCTTCATCACGAAAGAGCGGAGTTAAACCTCGTGGGCGAACAGAAGCCGATACACGATTCTGATCGCGAAAGAGTTGTAGTAACTCGTCAAAAGTATAAGCTTGGTTTTCGGGATTTATGTGAAGCGCTGTTCCCCATGCGGGAATTGCCTGCACACACTCTGGTATTATGAAATCTTCTGGTTGAAGCCCAGTAGCTTCCATAAAAGCGGTACGCAACGGTTCTATGTGTGCAAAAGGACCTCCGCACAAGATTACCTTTGGGCGAAGTGTATAACCACGTGAAAGGGTTGTAAGCACCTGCACACTTACTGCATGAAATATAGAAGCAGCAATATCTTCACGGCGTGCGCCGCGCGCTAGCAAGTTCTGGATGTCTGTTTTAGAGAATACACCGCAACGAGAAGCAATAGGGTGTTTCTTGGTTGCCTGCAAAGCTAGTTCACCCAACTTTTCGACCTCGACACCCAGCAGGACAGCCATCTGATCTATGAATGCCCCTGTACCTCCAGCACAGCTTCCATTCATACGAATATCAGGCGGACGATTTGCCTCGAAGAATATCATCTTAGCATCCTCTCCACCTATATCTACCAAACTCGCCGCCTCTGGATAACGCGTTTCAGCTACACGGCATGCGGCTATAACCTCCTGTACAAATTGCAAGTGACAGCGCTCGGCGATCCCCATACCCGCGGATCCCGTAACAGCGAGCTGTACACGCTCGTTGCCTCGTGTTTTGGCTAACTCTCCGAAAACTCGTTCTAGAGTTCCCGACACATCTGCATTATGACGCGTATAAAACGTATCTAACACGCTACCTGTAGCATCTACAGACACCACTTTCAGTGTGGTTGAACCTACGTCCAACCCCACTCGCACGATTTCGTGTTCCATAAATATCTTCGCAATTGCGCTCTATATTAAATTTTCTTCCCCGCGCGCACTCTCACTTTTTATATCGACCCCAAGGAGGACAGAGAGCAAGCCAAAGATACGCCATACATAGTGTACTACTACTTCTAAGCACTCTTCGTACGTCTGTCAACACGCTTCCTTCTTCTCTAAACCTCTGTCTGTTGGTTCTGCTCTTTTGCCAACTTCAGTATACGCTCTCGTAACGACAAAAGGTCGTCCACTGCTAGCTGAACTAATGCTTCCACTGTCGTATGCTGCAATTCTGCTAAAAGCGTTAGATCGTTCCACTGTTCAGACCTAATTGGAACGCAAGGAGCAGTATTTTGTTCAGTTTGTACTTCCGTTGTACCATCCTCACTACCCAAGTATTGAGTATTCGAGCGAAGTGCAGCTTGTATCTCGCTTAGTGTCTTACGCTTCTTGCTCATTTGCTTTCAATATTTCTTTTGCCAGATGCGCATAGTCCTCACTTCCGTGGGATTTAGGCGCGTAGTCAAAAACAGTTTTGTGAAAAGCGGCAGACTCCATGAGCAATATATCCTGACGGATATAGGTATCGAACATCTTTTTTCCTACCCGCACATCGTCAGCTATACTCTTTACTACGGCTTGACAAAATTTGGTACGTGGATTGAGTTTTACAAAAAGTATACCAGCCAACTCTAAGCGATTGTTCATCCGCTTACGCACCTTGTCGGTCACCTGCAAAATACGATCTAACCCTATAAAGGCGAAGTTCTCCGCTTGCATAGGAACTAAGTATTCGTCAGCTGCAACAAGAGAATTGACAGAGAGTATACCCAAACTCGGGGGACAATCTAAAAGTATGTAGTCGAAACTAGAAACGATGGGCTCTAGAGTTTCGCGGAGCATAAATTCGCGCCCAGGCTCGTTGGCAAGTCGTGTCTCAAAATCTAAAAGATCGGAACGAGAAGGAATGAGCGAAAGCTTCTCTACTTTTTGTAATGCCTCCTGAATCGGTATCCCCTCTACCAATACTTCACCGATACTCACCTTTGGCGCATCAATACCAAATGACGATGTTAGATTGCCCTGACTATCGAGGTCTATGAGGAGTACCTTTTTTCTCCGACGTTGCAACGCAGCTCCTAAATTAAGAACCGTGGTGGTCTTCCCTGTGCCCCCTTTGTTGTTGATGACTGAAATAATCTTAGCCATTTTGAGGTAGTGTTTAGTGTTTCTGGAAAAATCTGTGCGCGCACCTCCTATTTTTTCGCCTGTTTACGCACTCTATTACCACAAAGATACACGGTTAGATCTTTTTGCTCAGGTACAACTCAGCCACTATCATATCAGTAGGCGTAGTAATTTTCATATTAAAATCCTGTGATTCAACCAGATGTATATCGATATTGGGTAACATTGCTTTTACAAGCGACACATCGTCAGAATATAGCATTGCGCCTTTTTTCTCCCAGCTTGTAAAAGCAGCTTCGAGTTGTGCACCCCGAAAAGCTTGCGGCGTTTGTGCACACCAAAGATGCTCTCGCTCTGGAATTCGCTGTAATGTTTTGTTTTCATCCAATTCATAGATAGTATCTACCACGGGAGTACCTAGTACTACTCCGTCATAAAGCTCTAAAGCCCTTATCACGTTCTCTAGGTCTCGCATAGAAAGCAAAGCACGTGCTGCGTCGTGGTATATCAGATTTACAGACTCATTTTCAGATCTGTAAGCGCAAAAGGCATTGTAAGATGAATGAGTACGACTAGTACCGCCTTCAATAACCCTTATAGGCTTCGCATAGTTTCTGAACCAATCTGCTCCCGAAATAGCTTGTATAAAATGGCGTGGTAACACAACACATATTTCATCAATTGCAGAAGATGCAGAAAAGATATCTATCGCGTGCTGTAAAAGAGTCTTACCTGCGAGCACAAGAAATTGTTTAGGCAGCTCAGTATGCATCCGTGTGCCGCTACCGCCTGCTAGGAGTACCCCTACGTTCTTCATTTGCTTTTACAATTCGTGATCACTTACACTCTGTGCAAAGGCAAATTAAGGGTATATTTTTATTCTATAGAAAGTGATGAGGTAAATCGCAAAAAGTAGAGTCGCGCCATGGTGCGACGTGATAAAACTCCGCCCAAAGGGCGCGCGTTGGTATTCGGGCGAAGGAACAATTAACCCATTTCTGTTATTTCTGCGTAAATGGTAGCGCACACGCGCAAGTACCAGTTTACATCGTCGTAGTCTAGCGTGCGCCCTTTGCGCTTTTGCAACCACAAGCGCGCGGGTTGGTAAGCGCCTACAAAGTGATCCCACACGGAGGTGGGGACGTTGTTGAAATACTGCGTGTCGTTTATCCAAACCTTGCCGTTGTCGTACTCTACCTTTTCTACAAGGTTAGAGCCTGCTACATCAAAAGTCGTAATAAGGGGAAGGTTTAGTGTTTCGTCCATGAGGTGGAGACGACGTAAGCGCTCGCCTATTGCTACATAGCACTGGTACTCGGTTTTATCTTTGGGATATGGGATGCGCGGGTACTCTATCTTGAGGAACTCAAAGTATTTCTTGCAGTACTCCTTGTCGTGTAGCACGCCATAAACATAGTCGAACACCTCTTCACCCTTCACGGGTTCGCCTACTGCCTCGCTAAGCTTTGCCAGTATTTCGAGGCGCATGTTTAGTTCGAGTTCTATCGGTTTGCCGCTACGAGTTTTGCCAGCAACAATTTCGGCGGGCGTATAGTTCCAACCATCAGGGAGTTTGTAGAGGGCAAAACATGTATTACCCTCACTCGGACGATTTGATACAAAACATTTATCAAAAATCTCGCGACTAACAAAGCAGTGCCGATATACGGTAGAAGATGTTACTAAACGCGTTGCACACAAAGCATAGTTATTTATACTTAGTAACGCTCCTAAAAGGCGAAATCTTGGTCTAGCCTCGATGCCGCCTGTTTTGCCCGTGTAGAATAAATAACGTTTATCATACAAACGATACATATAAGGTACAATTATTCCTGTTGTATTTTTTATGGCTTCTCTAATATCTGCAATTGCTCTTGAAACCTTCCAATCGCGCGACTCGCCTTTTACACTGTATTTCTTTACAAACTCTGCTTCGGGAAGATTTTGAGCGCTTTTGCATAATTGTTCACTCTCATTCAGAGTATAATGCACTGCAACATCATCGCGAGAGGTTACAATGCCTGCGACATTATTGATAAACAACTCATCTAGCTTAAAACCCTTTTTATACTCCACTTCGCTTGCAAAATCTTTTTGTACGAAAAAATAATACGGCTCTGCGGGTTGCAATTCTTTCCAACATGCACTACCCAAATTTAACTTACTGAGAGCAGCCAACTTCTCCTGTCGATGTCCATATAATTCGTGGTAATAAAGCTTGGCATGTTCGTGCTTCGGTTCTTTATGTTTCACAAAAATATTGATACTCACCCCCGTTTGAATATCGAATA
>CAUVMY010000124.1:0-5165 GCA_963552845.1 uncultured Bacteroidia bacterium | reverse complement strand
GCAGTCAGGACGCTCTAATTTGACTGCTACAACACCCATTAAAGTAAAGCTCCGTAATAATGGTCGTACGGCAGTTACGAAGGTGAAACTTACTTGTAAGATTGATGATTTGGATGAGTTTGAAGAAGAGTTCGATTGCAACCTTGCTGCTGAAGGTGGAGAAGCTGAAGTAGAATTTGGGCAAAAGGGCGATTTTACGCGAGAAGGGAAACACACCGTAAAAGTTGCATTGAAGGAAAAGGATGCCAATGAAAAGGATAACGAACTTAAAATCAACTTCTTCAAGATACCTGCGCAAACCGAGCAATTCTACAGTCTGGCATTTGTAGGCGATAATAAGGAGGCGATTGCACTTCCGAACATTGGGAAAGACTTAGGAGCTGATATAACCATAGAGGGATGGTGGAAACTTAATGAGACGCATAGTTGCGCTTTCTTCGATGGTGGCGAATCGGGGATAAATCTCGGAGTGCTCGTCGGCAATTCGCGTTACCCCGATAATACGCTAGTCTTCTTTGCGGGGTCAAACGGGGTTTATGTGAGCAAAAAAGCGGTGGTTCAGCCCGGTAAATGGCAACACATCGCTATGTCGATACATAACCCCACCTATGTGGAGCCACCTTGCTTGTATGTTGATGGTGAAAAGGTTGAGCTGGAACGTCAAGGTACGGGCTCGTTCTCTTTCACGAATCTGTGGCTCAATATTGCCATGAAGGGGCAGAATGCTATGTGCAGGGTTTGGAACGCCAAGCGTACGCCTGAGCAACTGAAAGAAAATATGATTAAGAGTGTTCGTGGAATTGATGGGAATTTGCCTGCCGACTGCAAAGGTGAGTTTATCTACACGGAAGGTAAAGGTCGGCTCTCTTCTACGGCTCAGAAAGGAGAATATGCTTACATAATAAGCGAGCGTCCAGAAAATGAAATTTGGCGTCCGTTGGATCGAATTCTCAGAAATGTGGAAGTCGTAGGACAGGCAACTGAGCCTCAATTCATTACAGAGAATGAAATAAAGGTATTTATGCCGCAGAGCTTCTCTACTTTCGATAAAGTGAAGGTCAAATTCTTCTTGAACTGGGTAGGTACTGAGGTAAAACACGATGGAACGCTTGTGACTGATGACACAGAGATTGATTTCAGTACAAACGCTGAGCACAAACTTTCTTTCACGTTAGAAAATGCGAACTACTTCGGTAAAAACCGCACAGAAACCGTTTCGATCCAGCTTGTGAATGATCTCTCCAATGCTTGTGAGCTTTTGGCGCTTTCTCTTCCGAAGGTAAAGAATCCTGGCTTGAAGAATGATCTATCGGCTAACAACCCGCAAGAGCTTATAGAGTTCATACCCGAGAACGAATCGGCTACTAGTACTTTCAATTACAAGGATGCAGTGGTGGTAGTATCTGGCATTTCGCCTGATGCTGAGCTCTATATGGGTGCGCAGAAGGTTGAAGTCAATTCGGAGTTCCACGTAGATTTTTCAACACCGCTTACCTTGAAGGTGCTGGCTCAGAATAAGCGCGATGCGAAGTTCTATACAGTACGCATGGCGCTACCGCAGACAATTGCGTGGAGTGCAGAGAAATTAGAACGTGTTTATACGGGTACAGGACTTCTTCTTGATGCACAAGCTTCGTCAGGTTTGCCTATAACTTATCAAAGTTCAGACCCGACAATTGCTACAATAGATGCGGAAGGGAATTTAATTACGGTAGCGGTGGGAACTGCAACCATTACGGCTAAACAAGAAGGCGATGAGACGTTCAAACCTGCCGAGAATAAAACGCGCGAAGTGGAAGTAAAGCGCGCAGATTTGACCATTGAGGTAGAGGATATTACCATGGCACAAGGAGATGCTTTACCTGAATTTACATTTAAGTACAACGGTTTGGCATTCCCCAATACAGAATGGCAGTTTGATGCACCTTACGAAATCCGTATGCCCGATAATAAGGTTTGGAATGCTAGTATGCCGCCTCTCCCTATGGGAGATTACACCATTGCTCCGAAAGACTATACACAGCCTTATGAATTTGGTAACTATAAGGTTACGCGCACAACGGGTACACTACATGTAATGGCACCGAAGGATGCTAAAGAGGTGACTATTGCCGTGAAGGATGAGAAGAGTGCTGTTCTAAAGGACGTAGTACTGAAAATAGGCGAGATTGAGGCGAAAACAGCCATTGATGGCTCTTGTAAACTCTATTTGTTGCCAAGAAAATATGCAGTAACGGCAACGAAGGCGGGTTATACAACGGATGTAAAGACTTTTGAAGTGAAAGATCAGGCTCTGACCGTTGAACTTGAATTACGTGAAGAGGTTTATACCTTGACTTACACGGCAGATGCGCATGGCATGATACAGGGTCGTTCGCCCCAAAAGGTCGCATCTGGGCGTGACGGTGAAGAAGTCGTGGCTTTGGCAAGGAATATCAAATATCGCTTTGTGAAATGGGATGATGATAATACGAACCCTGTGCGTGTGGATAAGGCAGTAACAGGCGACAAGACGGTAAAAGCTCTTTTTGAGACATTTACTTACACGCTTACTTACGAGGTAGGCATAGGAGGCGAGTTCGATCCTATTACTACCGTTGCTACGCAACAAGTAGTACCAGGTACAGATGGGGCTGCTGTTACGGTAAAGGCGAAGGAAGGCTATATCTTTATTGGCTGGTCTGATGGTGTGAAAACAGCAACACGTACGGACATGAATGTTCGTGCGGATATTTCTGTAAAAGCTTTATTTTTCAAACCTTTACAGATAGCGTGGACAGAGAATTTTGAACTAGGTTCTGCTAGCATTGATGGATGGGAGTTTGATAAGCCAGCGCAAGGGCTTGGGTGGTATGTAATGCCGCTATCGACTATAACAACGCTTCCTACACCAGTGGGGAATGCTGTGGGCATTGTACCGAGCTTTGAGAAAGAGAAACCGCGTTACAAGGACGTATGGGTGGCTACGCCGTGGCTATCGCTTGAAGGCAGAGATCCTGCTGCTCAGGTTACTATTTGGTACAATCGCTATGTATCCTCGGGTGGCTACAGAGCAAGGCTAGAATACTGCTTTGAAGACGGAGAGTGGCAAAACGCGCGACCTGTTAATTATGGAGGCTCTGCTCCTGAGAACTATTTTTTGGATATTACAAAACTAGCCTCACACAGGTATTTACGCTTCCGTTGGGTATTTACTAACACGAATGTGTTTAGATCCTACTTGGCGATAGATAATATCTCGGTCAAGTATGATCCCGAACCAGCGAACGAAGTAGTACTGCAATACTTTGCAGGAGAAAATGGCATGCTACAAAAGACGGGCGAAACAAGCAAGGCGAAGAGTCTGAGATTTACGACGACGACGGGGAACGATGGACCTGAAGTAACAGCTGTTCCTAACGAAGGATGCAAGTTTGTTAAGTGGTCTGATGAGGTGATGACCAAAAAGCGTAAAGACAATGTTGCTGTTCGAGTAGAGGCTATTTTTGAGGCTATACCTAAGCCGAAATATACCATACAGTATGTGGCAGAGGATAATGGGAAGATTGTGGGACAACCTATCCAAATGTTAGCTGTAGGCGAGGAGACGGCAAGCGTTACAGCAGAGGCAAACACAGGATACTCCTTTAAGCAGTGGAATGACGGTAGGACTGACAATCCGAGAACGGATATTGTAACTGCTGAGAATAGGACAATCACAGCACTGTTTACACAATACTTCACGCTAACATATATTGCGGGCGATGGTGGTACAATTGTAGGTACTACTCCGCAGACTGTTGAAGTAGGCGGTAATGGTAACGAGGTTGAAGCAAAGGCTAATGATGGTTATCGCTTCGTTAAGTGGGACGATGGTATTATGACAGCTAGACGTACCGAAACCAATGTACAAGCCACGAAGACGTACAAAGCCGAGTTTGAAGCAATTCCTACGTATGCCGTAACGCTTAAGCATGACGGTGAAGGAGAACTGAAGATAACAGGCATTGAAGAAAGCAAACTGAATGCCGTTCCCGAAGGCACCGAACTCACGGCAGTGGCAACGCCTGCAAAGGGTTGGAAGTTGAAGAGCTTAACAGCAGGCGATAAAGATATTGTCGCAGACGGTAAGTTCACAGTAACAACGAATGTTGAAGTGAAGGCAGTGTTTGAAAAAGAGAACGAACCGCAACCGCAAACCTTTGCTGTAACGCTCACCAAAGAGGGTGAAGGCACGCTGACCATCACGGGCATTGAAGCAGATAAGCTGAATGCCGTTCCTGCAGGTACAGAGCTCACGGCAGTGGCAACGCCTGCAAAGGGTTGGAAGTTGAAGAGCCTTACGGCGGGTACGCAGGACATCTCGTCAGACGGTAAGTTCACGGTAACCGCCAATGTTGAGGTGAAGGCAGTATTTGAAGAAGAAGGTACTACTCCGCAACCCACAACTTTCGCTGTAACGCTCAAGAAAGAGGGCGAAGGCGAGCTGAAGATAACGGGGATTGAAGAAAGTAAACTGAATGCAGTTCCCGAAGGCACCGAGCTCACGGCAGTGGCAACGCCTGCAAAGGGTTGGAAGTTGAAGAGCCTTATGGCGGGTACACAGGACATCTCGTCAGATGGTAAGTTTACCGTAACCGCGGATGTTGAGGTAAAGGCAGTGTTTGTGAAGAGTACTTCTGCTGACGATGCTGTATTGGCCAATGTGCTTGTAGCGCCTAATCCGTTCGGTAATCAATTACGAATTACGAATGACGAATTACGGGGGGAATACGCGTTATTGAATTCCACAGGCGTTGTGGTAGCTTCGGGTGTGCTAGAAAATGCAGAAACACGTATAAACACCTCGCTACTCCCCGCAGGTATGTATCTCTTGCGCCTAAGTACTGAAAATGGTGCAACGAAGACATATCGCGTTGTGAAACAATAATGTTCCGCCATGTAGCGGCGCGTCATGGCACGCCGCCAATAAAGGTCAATTAAGCGTAACGGGCATGACTTTCGGGTTATGCCCGTTTTTGATTGGTTTTTGCCCAACGTTTTACATTGGGCTAACAATACTCACCGCTGCCTCGGATGGGTTTAGTTTGAGCCCCTTTACGGGGCGGGGATTTTTAGCGCGGTGGTAAAACCCGTGCGTATTGTAATGAGATTTGTGCATCATCACATGCGCGCCTGTCTGCCCA
>CAUVMY010000123.1:0-5189 GCA_963552845.1 uncultured Bacteroidia bacterium | reverse complement strand
CATTGGCAATATGTGCTAAAACTCGTAGCTCAATTTGTGAGTAATCGGCAGAAAGAAGTACTCCCCCACTACCGAAACGCGAGACAAATGCTTTGCGAATTTCGCGACCAATTGGGGTACGTACGGGTATATTTTGCAAGTTGGGATTGCTTGAACTCAAGCGTCCTGTTGAAGCGACTGCTTGGTTAAATGATGCATGTATGAGCGAAGTAGACGGATCTACAAGGCGTGGCAAGGCATCCACGTATGTAGAAAGAAGTTTAGATGTCTCGCGATAACTCAGAATCTTTGCAACAATCGGATTCTCGTTGGCATATTTGAGCAATTCTCCTTCACTCGTGTTATACTGCCCCGTGGCGGTCTTTTTCGCTTTTTCGGCGATTTTAAGCTTATCAAAGAGCAAGACCCCAATCTGTTTAGGCGAACTGACTTTCAGGTCAGGCTCGCCGCCAAGCTCGCGAATTTCTTTCTCCGTAGCACTCTGTTCAGCTTCAAGGGTATTGTGCAGTGTTGATAGCGTCTGTTTATCGATAGCAACTCCAGCCACCTCCATAGCAGCTAAAACTCTTAATAGAGGCATCTCCAGTGTACTAAATACCGAAGCCAAGTTTTCGTTGACCAGACGTTTTTCAAAGCGCTCGCCCAGTTTATAGATCATCGCTGCCCGTTCGCACAGATAGTCTTGTTGTTCCTGCAACGGTGGTGCATCAAGAGCATCGGGCAATAGCTCCTCGTGCAGCGTGTACTGTAGTTCTAAGTTGCAAAGGGCATCTAGCGTGTGGAGTGCTTCAGGGGCGAGTAGGTAGTGTGCAAGTAGTACGTCAGAGAGTTGTGATTGGAGCTGTAGTCCCCGCGCATTAAGACTTTTCAAGGTTGTCTTGAGGTCATACCCGTAGCATTTGAACGAGGGACGAGCAAAGAAATCGTTCAGTAGGCTCTGCCAATCGCCATTCTGCCACTTGTTTTGTGCGAGGGTAACGTATTGAGTAACTTGTTCGTTCCCTTGGTAGTATGAAAGTGCGAGGGCATTTACTTGTTCGGACTTATCCGTACCAAGGCACAAGGCATAAGGCGTAGAGAGTGTCTTCAGTTCTGTTACTAGCGTGGCAAGAGCATCGTATGTACCCACAATCTTGAACTTATGGCGGAAAGAGTCAAGCGTTATGCGGTTAGTGGGCTCAGTAGTTTTGCAGAAGAAATTGACAATTCGTTCGCCGAGCGCATGAAATTCGTACTTCTGGTTAAGCGCCTGTAATTCGTCGTAGACGGATGTCGAGGGCATCAGATATTGTTCAAGGTGGGTCGGCACAGGGGCATCTAGGCGAATACGCACGAGTTCTTGAGCACGCTTTAGTTGCGGAGTGCAACGTTGCAAGTTCTCCGCCATCTTTTTGGTGAGCTTACCACTATTGCCGTAGATATGCTCAATGCTGCCATATTTAGAGATGAGGCTTGCTGCAGTCTTTTCACCAATTCCGTCTACCCCTGGCACATTGTCAGCTGTATCGCCCCACAACGCTAAGATGTCGACAAACTGGCGGGGCGTTTTGATGTGGTATTGTTCCAGCAAGTCAGCTTCGGTTTTTATTTCAATACCATTTGTGCTTTTAGGACGAAGCAGTATTACATTGGGTCCGAGGAGTTGTTGAAAGTCCTTGTCGGGTGTGTAGATCATCACCTGTGTTTCGTCCGAGGCAAGGTGTGCAGATATGGAACCGATAACATCGTCTGCCTCAAAACCTTCTGCCCAGAGTTCTACAATGTTTAGTGCTTTTAAGTATTCGCGCACAGCTTCGCGGCAGTCCTTTATCTCTTGTGGTGTTGCTTCACGGTTTGCTTTGTATTCGGGGTACATCTCGTGTCGGAACGTTTTGCCACCAAGGTCAAATGCAACGCCAATGTGTGTGGGTTTGAACTGTTCTACGCAATCGAGCATGGTACGCATAAATCCGAATGCTGCCGACGTGTTTATGCCGCTACGTGTGATGAGCGGATTACGAATAAATGCGTAGTGCGAGCGGTAGAGTAATGCGTAGCCGTCAATAAGTAGAAGCCGATTCTTGTGTTCCATAGTACGTAAATTCTAGTGGTGAGAGTGAGAGGTAAACCTTCTCAAAAATACGATATTTCTGCAGGGAGAAGCTAGGCATATAATAGATATAAATGGTACCTTTGTAAAAGGGGCGTGTAGAGAAATCGAAGAATAGTATAAACAAGACATTGTTGTTAGCATAGAAGGAATATGAAAATGAAACAGAACGATAGATTAAAACTTTCAAATATTCATTTGAGCGGTTTCAAATCAATAGACTCAGAGGGACAAGACATCCCGATTGGCGATATCACGGTTTTATTAGGTGCAAATGGGTCTGGTAAAAGTAATTTGCTCTCTTTCTTTAAGATGTTGAACTATATGACGACAGGAACTTTGCAAGAGTATATAGGGAAAAGTGGTTTTGCAGACTCTCTGTTGTACTATGGTTCAAAAGAAACATCGAGATTACAAGCCGAGATATTGTTTACAAGTTCTACGGCAAGAGATAATTATAAGTTTACTCTTTCGCATGCCAGAGGCGATACTCTCATATTTACAGACGAAACCATAGTTTGGCACGATACTGATAATCCGACACCTTATAAAAGTGGATTTGAACCTGGATTAAAAGAATCTGGGCTTGTTACTTATTGCAAAGAGAATGATGATCCAACAGCAAGAATAGCAAAGGTGATATATGCGTTATTAAAAGGCTGCCGAGTTTTTCAGTTTCACGATACTTCCAATGAGGCAAAAATTAGGAATAGTGGTTATATCAATGATGGTGGCTATTTGAGGAGTAATGGAGGGAATCTTGCAGCATTCTTGTACTCCATGAAACATCAAAAGGACGGAGAGAAGTATTACCAGCGCATTGTTCGTTACATCAAAATGGCAATGCCTCAGTTTCAAGATTTTGTGCTTGAGCCTTCGCCAAGAAACGAGAATTATATTTTACTCAATTGGCTGGAAAATGGTTCGGAGTATCTGTTCGGACCACATCAAATTTCAGATGGGTCGTTGCGCTTTATGGCTTTGGCAACACTTCTTTTACAACCCCCAAAAACACTGCCAAATGTGATTATACTAGATGAGCCAGAATTGGGGTTACATCCGTCTGCAATATCAGTACTAACAGGAATGATAAAGGCTGCGAGCCAGAATAGTCAAATTATTCTTGCCACGCAATCCACTCGTTTTGTCGATGAGTTTGAGGCAAACAGTATAGTAATTGTTGAAAGAGACGACAAGAAGAGATGTAGCGTATATAAGAAGTTGGAAGAAGCTAAGTTAGCAGAATGGCTAGAACGCTATAGTATGAGCGAGCTTTGGGAAAAAAATGTAATCGGGGGACGCCCATGAGTAATTTTAAAAGATTGCATATTACCACTGAAGGGCAGACAGAGGAGACATTTGTAAATAATACTCTTTCAGTATACCTAGGGCAGTTTAATATCTCAACAGTTGCGAGAAGCGTACTTACGAGTAAAGATAAAAAGAAGTCCTACCGAGGTGGGGTAATTAGCTATGAGAAGGCAAAAAACGATATAGTCTGTTGGTTAAAAGAGGACCAAAATTCCGATGTCTATTTCTCAACAATGTTTGATCTCTACGCTTTACCTAATGATTTCCCTAAGTTTGAAGAGGCAAAGAAATGTGCTGATGTGTACCGTAAAGTAGAAGTTTTAGAGGAAGCTTTTAAAGAAGATATTGGCGATTATAGATTCCTCCCCTACATTCAGTTGCATGAGTTCGAGGCTCTAATACTCTCGAAGCCAGAGGAATTATTGCACGAATATTTTGAATATGAAGATGAGGTAAAAAAACTGGTTGAACTACTAGAAAAAATACAAAATCCAGAATTGATAAATACAGAAAAAGCTCCTTCAAAGAGAATAGAAGAACTAATCCCTGAGTATAATAAAGTGAGTGGAGGAACGGCTACTGTAGCTAGAATAGGGATAGAACATTTGATAGATACGTGTAAACATTTCAAAGATTGGCTAGACAGATTGGTAAAATACGAACCTACATAGCCTATTATTGGTGTCTGGTAAATCTTTTTTCATAAGGGCAAAAAAACGGGGCGGATCTCGTACGGAGATTCGCCCCTAATTGTGCAATTTTTGTATTGCTAAAAAAAACAATGCACACAATGAGTAAAAATAATAAGCTCGTTGTATTTTGACTCCCTTCGCTAGTAATTGGAGAGGGCATGACAAAGTTGTCTTGACAGGCACTTCCTCATTCCTAGGTGAATAGCGCTTAAATGCATTAAAGTGTATAGACTAGGTACAAAAATATCGTATAGAGTACTAGTTTGTGGACTTCGTATTTTTGCGATGCAGGGTTAGAATCTTAGCAATGGCTATGAGTAACAAAACAATTACCATACAGCCTACAATATAAGTCCCTCCGTTCCCCATGAGAGCAGTATCGGGTTGCAAAGCAAGAGCCTCATTGAAATAATTGGCGGTAGGCGTTGCATGCAAACGCCACTTGTTCAACACGACCGCGTTACGTATTAGTACTACCCCTGTAGAAGCTCGCACTATAGTTTTCAAAGTCCGCTCATTGGTATTATAGAGCGTCGTTTGCAACCCTCGTTTGTAGAGCTCTTCTTGCAAATCTTGCGAGGCAGCAGTACCATGAAAGAGTTGCATCCCACTTGTTTCGATTTGCGACTGAAGAGTATTGAGTTGCGAAATATCGTCGTCGTTGAGCGTTTCAAGGAAAGGTGTTACGACTAAGAGTCGTAAAACGGAATCTGTTGTGAGGAGATCGCGGACTTTATTTTCGCCCGTCATCGTTTCCAATGCAAAATCGTGTATGGGAGGTTCGTAACCTCTTTGCACAAGGATATTCTCACTTGATACGTAGTGCCACGTGGAGTCGTCCCACGGGTAATCGAATTCTGTAAATTTTTTCTGAACGCCGTCTTTTTCGTATACAAATTCTGTTTGATACTCATCCTGCGGCGCTCCCTCAGGAATCACCATGCCTTCTTGGAGGTTTGCACCGATACGATAAGGGCGGAAATCTATCATAGGCAAATCTACAGTTGCCCAAAAGGAGGGAAAAAGGGCAAAGAGGGCTAACAAAATAGGGAAGAGCGAATTGCGTATTATTTTGCACTTAAAACATGAAGGCTTAC
>CAUVMY010000122.1:0-5203 GCA_963552845.1 uncultured Bacteroidia bacterium | reverse complement strand
GCCACTCCGTAGCCATCGCCAGCAGAGGTCAATTTCTTCCATATGAGCAAAGAAGCGCGCTTCTAGCCCGCCTACTTCCCAATAGTGTTTGGCTTTTACAACAAGACATGCTCCCGAGGTCCAATCCACGGGAATAGGTGTATCATATTGTCCGTAATCTTTTTCAATTTCGTCGAGAATGCGTCCCCGACAGTACGGGTAGCCGAGTTGGTCAATAAATCCTCCCGCTGCCCCAGCATATTCAAAGTATTCGCGATTGCGGAAGCTTTTAATTTTAGGCATTACGGCAGCAGTATTTTCCTTTGTGAGTAGACACGTTACTAGAGGCTGTAGCCATCCTGTAGGGGTTTGTACATCACTATTAAGGAGCACATAGATAGACGGGTCAAGTTCGCGTTGTACCCATTGCAGTGCGCGGTTATAGCCTTCGGCAAATCCGTAGTTCTTGTCTAGCTTGCATAGAAGCACTGAAGGGAATTCTTGCTCTAGGATGGTGACCGATTCGTCTGTAGAACCATTGTCAGCTACCACGACAGCGGCATCGTTGCCAGTAGTTTCCACAACACTAGGTAGAAATTGACGAAGAAGTTTTTCCCCGTTCCAATTGAGAATAACCACCGCTGTTTGCATCCGAAAAAATAAAAAGGCTCGTTATGCAGTATGGCGTTTCCGTTTCCATCGTTTATGAGACCAGAGCCACGATTCTGGGTTGCGCCGTATGGTGTTTTCCAGAAGTTGCATATAAGTGGAAGTTATGGCATTTTCTGGCAGTTCGTTCGGCGTATCGGTTATGAGACGTAAGGTTACGGAATAGTAGCCGCGACGCACACGTGTCATGTCGCAAAAGAAGACGGGCGAGTTAAATTGGCGTGCAATTTTTTCAACCCCAGTGTACACCATTGTGTCTTGGTGAAGAAATTCTAGCCACGGATAATTGCCAGGCGGAGGTGTCTGATCTGAAATGAGCCCAATTAACGTGGGAATGTGCAAGTGTTCGTAATGCACAATAGCGCGCAGTATGCTTTGCATAGGAACAGCAGAGCCGCCTAGGCGTTCGCGAGAGCGGGTAAGGAAACGTTCGATGCGCTTGTTGTGTACAGGCTTAAAGACGTTAAGCATGTGGTGTTTTATGAGGGGAGCAGCAGTGGTAAGAAATTCCCAATTTGCGATGTGTGCTGCGGCTATGACAACACTACGTCCTTGTGCGAAAAAGGGTTCGAGGAGTTCGTTGTTGGTGTAGGTACAACGTTTTATCATGCGTTTTGGGGAAGCATGAAGAAGAAAAAAGGACTCTAAAATGAGATCGGAAAGATGCACGTAGAACTTCCGTGCAATGTGCCGTCTTTCTTTCTCCGAGAGTTCGGGGAAAGAATTGGCAAGGTTCTGCTGTACCACCTTCCTCCGATAGCGAATTACGTGGGCTAGTAGGAAGGCTAGAAGATTACTCTTGGCGTAAAAAAGGGGGCGAGGTAAAAATGCGATACACCCAGTGAGTGCATAAAAAAGCCAATAGAGCAGCGCATCTCCTATTTTCTTCATCTTATTGATGCATAATGCGCATAATAATTTCTTGGAACTCTGGGAAAAGTGAAGGAGCAGCGCAGAGCAATTCGCCGCCATATAGGTAATTATTTTCCCCTTCATAGTCGGAGAACCGCGCGCCTGCCTCTCGTGCTATTATAATTCCCGCGGCTACATCCCATGGTTTCAAACCATACTCGTAGAAAGCATCCACTCGCCCACAAGCTACATAAACCAGATCGGTAGCTGCTGAGCCAAGGCGACGCATTCCGTGCGAATTGCGCATAAAGTACTCAAGCGTTTCCATAAACTGAGGTAGTCGGTCGTAGTCATAATAGGGGAAGCCAGTTGCAATTAGCGCATCGTCTACTGCCATGCAGGGCGTAGTAGATAGCATCTGTCCGTTGCAGAAGGCTCCACCGCCTTTTACCGCTGAGAATAATTCCTCTCGGGTCACCTCGTAGACAACACCTAGCAAAACATCATTTCCCTTTGCAAGTCCGATGCTAACGGCAAAAGGGGGCATTGAGTGGATAAAATTGGTAGTGCCATCCAGAGGGTCTATAATCCAGTTATAACCATCGGAGAGCGGAGTTCCAGCTCCTTCTTCTGACAAGATGCCAATGTCTGGCAGAATGTGGCGTAATTCTGGCACTATAAGCTGTTCTGAAGCTTTGTCTACATTGGTTACAAAATCGTGTAATCCTTTGGTCTTGATATTTAGCTTACGTAAACTGTTGAGTTGCTCCGCGATTTTTTCGCCTGCTCGCAATGCTACCTTTTCAACTTTTGCACAAAGTTCTTTTAGGTCTGCTACAGACAGTTGTTCTAGATCCACCATCTTCGTTGTTATTTTGACAAACGCTTATATTTCCTCGCCTACTACAATCCCGTTTTCAAGGTACTCCGTCAGTAGAACGGGAACTATTGTGGCATGTTGCGCCCTCTTCGCGTGAAATCTTGTAAGTAAATAGTTCTCAGTATGTCCCTCGGCAACGCCATCTTTTAGAATTCGTTCCACAAGCACTTTTTGCGTTGTATTTATAAAGGGGCGAGTGTATTGTTCCTGCAACCTTGTATTTAGTTGCATAAGTTGCTCCATACGTTGTTTTGTGACCATAGGAGGCACTTGGTTAGGGTAGGAGGCTGCTGGGGTGTCTGGGCGCTGCGAGTAAGGGAAAAGATGCAGGTAGGAGGGGGCGAGCTCTTCTAAAAAATGGTAGGTTTTTTCAAAATCGGTTTCGGTTTCTCCAGGGAAGCCTACTATTAGATCTATTCCGAGAAAAAAGTTTCCTACCCATTCACGCGCCTTAGCAATGCGTTCTGCATAGCGTTGTGTGTTATAACGCCTTCCCATTGCACGTAGCACTGCGTCCGACCCTGATTGTAAGGGGATATGAAAGTGAGGTAAAAAAGCTCGCGACTTGGCAACAAAATTCAGTAGATCGTTGGACAGGAGATTGGGCTCTAGCGAAGAAATTCGGTAGCGTTGGATAGCTTCTATAGTATCTAGAGCGCGTATCAGATCAATAAAACGCTCGTGGTGTGCTTTGCCAAAATCGCCCGTATTCACGCCCGTAATCACTACTTCCAGAATACCAGCTTCGGCAATTGTTTGTACTTGTTCGAGTACCTCGGCAATGGTAGCACTTCTACTTTCGCCTCGCGCTTGTGGTATAGCGCAGTAGGTACAATGATAGTTGCAACCATCTTGTATCTTGAGGAAAGCTCTTGTACGCCCTCCCTTAGAGAAGGCAGGAAAATAATTCTCGTCACCTGTACCTGTAGTACACGAAGGAGCATGAGGCTTACCCTGTAATGTGTCTAGTACAAGTTCGGCGAGTCGCCGTTTCTCGTGCCGCGTTACAATCAGATCTACTGTATCTATCACCTGTACTTCCTTAAGCATCAGGTCTGCATAGCATCCTACGAGGACAATAAATGTCTCGGGGTGTGAACGTCGCATCTTATGTAGTTCTTGTCGGCATTTCTTTTGCGCTTGTTCAGTAACTGCACAAGAATTTAGGATACAGATTGTTGCTTCGTTAGGCGTTAGAACGCTCTTACACCCTTTCGCTTCAAACTGTCGCTGGTATGTAGAAGTTTCCGAGTAGTTAAGCTTGCACCCTAAAGTGTAGTAGAATACCGACGGCATAAGGTTACTATTTCAAGTACGCGACGTAGAGATTAGAGAATTCGCCAATCTATACTTTGATATTTAGACAAATGCTCTCAAAGTAAGTCTTTCATGGTATAGATTCCTGTTTTCCCCAGGAGGAAACGTGCTGCTGCAAGTGCTCCTGCCGCAAAGCCTTCTCGGTTTTTAGCCGAATGTTGCAATGAGATTGTATCATGCGCTGAGTCTAGCGTAAGTGTATGAATACCTGGCACGCTATCACGGCGATGAGCCGTAATGGGTAATGCTTTTGCGTTGTTGGTAGGCGTAAGTACCCAATCGGAATAAGCATTTGTACCGTGCAAAAATGGTTGTGCCATGGCAATGGCTGTACCACTGGGGGCATCGAGTTTTGCTGTGTGGTGTGTTTCTTCAATGGCAACCGCATACTGTGGGAAGCGTGCACGATAGCTAGCCAACAATTCTGTAGCTCGCATCAAGATATTTACCCCAATACTAAAGTTAGGAGCGTAAAAGAGGGCAGCCTTGGGTGTATTTCTCACGAGTGCTTCAAGTTCAGGGAGGGAGTCATACCACCCAGTTGTACCGCATACTACGGGGATTTGCAGCTCAATACAGCTGCGAATATTAGCAACTGCCGCGCTGGGAGCAGTAAACTCAATGGCTACTTCTGCCGCTTGCAGTTCTTGAGTCGCTTGTACAAGCGACCGATCTTTGTCTATACGGGCAACAATAGAATCGCCTGCCGAAAGAGCAAGCTGTTCTATTACATGCCCCATTTTCCCATAACCGATCAGTGCGATACGCATTTTAGGCAAGTCTTTTAATTTGAGACAGGGCGGCTACCATGTTGCCAGTGCTGAGCAGATATAAACTGTTAGCGCAAAACGAACTCGTTATACTATGCAGGTAAGTTTGTTCGACGAAAGCACAGTTGTTTCACTCCTCCCTCTCTATTGTTTTACAATTTTAATTTATATGAAACGGAGTTCGTCTGTTTGTATTCCTAATAGGAAATCGTGCACAGACATACGGCGTTTCCCTGCGGGTTGAATGCTCGCAATGTGAAGAGTAGTGTTTTGTCTGGTTGTTACTACGAGCGAATGGCGATCGGGGTGTATTGTTACGCTGCCTACAGCAGAAGAATTGCAATGCAGGGGTGTGGGCAGAAGAAAAGAATCGAAAACTTTTACTTCTTCTTCCTTGATGCCAATGCGTAGCGTAGACCACGCGCCTGGGTAAGGCGATAAGCCGCGGATGAAATTGTGGAGTTTTTCGGCATTTTGACTCCAATCCACTTTACAATCAGCGCGGAATATCTTTGGGGCAGGGTGGAGAGGTTCTGCTATAGATTGCTCGGTAGCATGCAGTGTACCTTGTGTAAGTCCTTTTACCGTTTCGATAACCAAAGGAGCACCTAGAATGGCGAGTGTATCGTGCAATTCGCCAGCTGTCATCTCTTGGGAAATGGTACAGCGACTTTGCAAAAGCACTTTGCCCGCATCTATCGTGTCCGATAATAGGAATGTAGTAACTCCCGATTCT
>CAUVMY010000121.1:0-5223 GCA_963552845.1 uncultured Bacteroidia bacterium | reverse complement strand
GTAGTATGTGTAATGCGCTCGGAGAGATTTTCTCAGGGCGCTTTTTTTTTGCTAATACGTCTTTTTAGTTAAATTTGTGTAGGTTAATCAAATATGAGGGTTTGAGGATGAAACGTAAGATCGTGGCTGGTAATTGGAAAATGAACAAGACGCGCGAGGAAGCTGTGCATTTGGTGGAGCAAATAGAGGCGATGGTGGCTCAGGTTGCGTCAGATGTAGAACTTTATCTCTTCCCTTCGTATCCGCATCTTGGTTGGATGTGTCTCTCCAAATATCCTAACCTCAAGTTAGGTGCACAAGATTGTTCTGATGAACTAAATGGGGCATTTACAGGAGAGGTCTCTGCCGCTATGATTGCCTCGTTCGATGCTAAGGCTGTAATTATTGGACATTCCGAACGTAGAGCGCGTTTCGGAGAAAAAGAGGATTTACTTCGCCGAAAAATTGAACAAGCGCAAAGGCAAAATTTAGAGGTTTTCTATTGTGTGGGTGAGAGCGATAAAATTCGTTCGCAGGGAGCGCTTGTAGCATGGGAACACGTAGAACGCCAACTTGTGGCACTAGAAGGGGCAGATCTGGATAGGGTCGTAATAGCTTATGAACCTATCTGGGCTATAGGTACAGGAAAATCTGCGACAGCAGAGGATGCTGGATGGATGTGTACTCGCATTGCTAATGCGTGTCAAATACGGTGGCATAAGGAGATCCCTGTTCTCTATGGCGGCAGTTGTAATCCTGCCAACGCGCGCGAAATTTTTGCACAGGAAGGGGTCAGCGGAGGTCTGATAGGAGGCGCTGCATTAAAGGCTGATCAGTTTATCGCGATTGCACAGTCATTTTAAGTGCGCTGTTGCTCCATAGGTTATTGTGCAGCAACGAATGGGGCAGTGCATCGTTTTTACTCTTATGTGAATTGCTCTTAAATAAGAGCCTATCTTAAAAGTCAGACTTACAGTTCTACACACATTTAATTTCTCCCGTGTTTAACTACGGTGCATAAGGATGAGAAAATTGCGTTACGTGTTTTTTCTGCTAATACTTTTTGTTTTTTTGGGAGGTATAGTCTACTGGTTGCAAGGTGCTGAAAGGAAACGATTCAAGGGATTTACTCAGGATGTTACGCAGTTTCCGAGTGAGCTTTTTTCGCTTTTTGCTGATGCAGAACAAAGTAAGAGCCAGCGCGCTGCTAGCGAAAAAACATTTACGGAAATTTGGCTTTCTACGAAAGTCTCCGAGTCTGAACGTACCGAGGTGTTAGAATTGAGTAATAGTATGTTCCGCGCTGCTGGGCAGAATACTCTTTACTTTAAGCAGTGGTATACGATCCTTGATTACTATTTGCGTGACTCTATTAAGTCTATAGAGTACCCACTTTTGCTCGATATGCTTCGTTATGTTTTAAGCGACAGACGTATCCGTGCTGCCGAGCAAGTACGATACATCGAGGAATTTTGGCTCTTTGTGCGCGAAGGAACGCTACGTAAAACGTCCAATTTTGAGTGGCACGTTACACCTGCACAGTTACAGGTGAGTTTTCAACCCGAGTTGCATTATGCTTTTAAGGATGTCTCACTCGTCTGTCGACGTGATACAGATAGCATT
Organism: uncultured Bacteroidia bacterium; assembly: GCA_963552845.1. GTDB lineage: Bacteria > Bacteroidota > Bacteroidia > Bacteroidales > CAJPTX01 > Bacteroides_D. The sequence goes on along the minus strand of CAUVMY010000121.1, from coordinate 3,621 downwards.
GCACTGGAGAATACATCAGGCGAATATTACCCCATGCGTTCCGTGTGGGAGGGGCGCGGCGCAAAAGTCTATTGGTTGCGTTCTAATTTTTCTAAGGAGAATGTAAACGCTACATTAGCGAATTACAAGATATCAACAAACGAATATAGCTACACGGCCGATTCCGTTCTATTCTGGAATGCCGATTACCTTAATGCTCCTATCAAAGGTACATTTAAGGATGCACTTATACGCCGTACCGATAAACAGGAACTACAGTATCCGCAATTTATCTCCTATGAGAAACGTCTGCATCTAAAAAATATGCTCGACGGTGTTCGCTTCGTTGGGGGATGCGAAATGATCGGTTCTCGTCTTATTGGCGTAGGCACTCCTAACGAACCTGTACTTTTTAGCCTCAAGCGAAAGGGAAAGCCTTTTCTTTCTGTGCAGGCAGAACGCATGGCATTTAGCCGCGAATTTATAGGCTCTACGTATGCGCAAGTTACTATACATCTCGGTCAAGATAGTCTCTATCATCGTGGGCTACAGTTTGCATATAGCGACGAATCGAAACAGTTGCGTTTGAGTCCTACAGATTTATTGGTTACGCAATCTCCCCTGTATAGTTCTTTTCACCGTATGTCAATGCACTTTGAGGAGCTTACTTGGAACGTAGGGGCAGATAAAATGATTTTTGGTCCTTTTCGGGGGTCTACTTCCGCTCGCGCTTCTTTTGAGTCAGACAACTACTTTGATATTGAGGAGTTTGATCAGCGTATGGATCGCGATAATGAGCATCCCATTCTCTCCGTGGCAAATTTCACTGAAAGGATAGGAAGTCGTACTTTCCAAGTGGCAGATTATGCTCGTTATTTGGGCTATTCTTACGATCAAATAAGCCATATGCTGATGTATTTGGCTATCGAAGGTTTCATCCAGTATGACATGAGCCGTGCTCGTATTACCGTTATGCAAAAATTGTACGACCAAATTTTAGCTCGCGGTGCACGACGCGATTATGACGTAATTCGTTTCTCATCTACTGTGGGAAAAGATAAAGCCAATGCAGTGCTCGATCTCAACACTTCGGAGTTAGATGTTTATAGTGTCTCACATATTTCTGTGAGTGATTCGCAGAACGTGAACATAGAGCCGCGGGGGAGGTACGTTAAGTTGGGACGTAATCGAACAATCTCTTTTGATGGAAAAGTTGATGTTGGTATGTTTACTTTCATGGGGAAAGGAATGTCTTTCAATTATGAAACGTTTTCTATAGACCTTAAGGAGGTAGACTCTGCCTCAATGCGTTTTCAGAACAGTAAAAAACTTACATTGGAAGGAAAACGAGCGCGAGACCGTGTTGTGTCGTATCTCCAGCAGATGACGGGGCGTGTACACATAGATAAGCCAGATAATAAATCTGGGCTATCGCATAACCCTGAATACCCCATTTTTGAGTCTACAAAGCCCTCTTTTGTTTATTACGATGATAAAAAGATATACAACGGAGTCTATCAGAGAAAGAACTTCTATTTTGAGATACCTCCCTTTGTCTTTAAGAACCTTAACAACTTTGAGCCAGAAGACCTTGTTTTCGGCGGTACGATGTATACCGATGACATCTTTGCCCCCTTCCAAGACACGTTGCGCCTTCGCGAAGATGCCTCATTGGGATTTATTCATCAAACGCCTGTGGAAGGAATGGCTATTTATGCTGGCAAAGGTCGCTTTTTCAATAACCTAGATCTGAGTAATGCAGGTTTGAAAGGAGATGGAAAACTGAAATATCTGACCTCGCTTACTACGTCGCCCGAATTTAAGTTCTTCCCCGATTCTACGATTGCTCTCAGCACTGCTTTCGATATTACACGTTTGGATGGTGTGGTAGGCTACCCCGATACGCATGGGCTTACGCACCCGATACGTTGGTTGCCTCGCAAGGATGTTTTTTTTGCCTATAAGGGAGAAACCCCATTCAATATGTACGAGCACCAAACTGACTTCATAGGCGACTACACCCTACAACCTGTCGGCTTGACAGGCAACGGGGTAGTAGATATGGGGAAGGCAAACATGACGTCGCAATTCTTTCAATTCGATTCGTACAAGTGGCTTGCCGATACTATGGCTGTCAATTTCTATGTACCAGGGCAAGCCATTCAGGCATTTACCTCAGGTTTTCTCTCTGGTCGCCTGAATTATGAGACACGTCAGGGCGATTTTTGGCGCATAAATGCCTCGATATACGGAAAACTATCTGCAATTCGCTACGATACCCACGCCGATCGCGTTATCTGGCCTATGGATCTAGATCAGCTACGCTTCCAAACAAAAACGCAACAAGATGCTGTAGCGCAGGGAACATTCCGCCCCGTGAATATGCTCGATCAGGATACAATCCCTGTTGGCTCTATCTTCTACTCAGTGGCGCAGTATGAGGATTCGCTCTATTTCATGTCTCGCTACGCTACGTATAACCTGCGCATGCCTCGCCTTGATGCAGATTCTGTACCGTACGTACTTGTGGCGGACGCTGTCTCTTATCCTCATGAGGGAAAACTGGCTATTGAAAACGAAAGACGTATGCTCCCATTGAAAGAAGCGCGTCTCGTAGCCAATGTATTCGATCGTTATCATCATATCTATGACGCTTCACTCACCTTGGCTGGGCGTTTTAAGTATACAGGAAAAGGTTTTATAGATTATATAGACGAGCGTGATTCTGTAACCCAACTGAAGCTAGACTCTATTTATATCACCCCACAACATGAGGGGAATGCTACGCAAGCTTATGGTTATGCCACCACAGATCAGAATTTTAAGCTCAGCCCGCGTTTCCATTATGAGGGCAAAATTACGGTGGATGCCAACGAGCCATACTATTTATTCCAAGGTGGGGCACAACCGCTTTATGATTGTCCAGATATGCGCTCAACGTTAGTGAATTTTATGAGTCGCTTGCGTCCCGATAGCCTCATGATCCCCATTAACTTCCCACAACGTGACATGAACAACAAATGGTTGGCATCGGGGGTTGTTATCTCTAATGATTCCACCCACTTGTATCACAGCTTCGTATCGCCACGTTTCCGTGTACTAGATCGCGACCTCGTGCGTCCCGAGGGTTTTATGACCTTTGATAGAAAACGTGGGCGTTTTGTTATGGCCGACTCTATACAATTTGTTTCGCCAGACAGTGTGGCTCAGCGTCTCGAGCTTGCCCCCAAAGAGTGTCGTTCTTTTACTGATGGTATACTCCGCATGCCTTTTGAATTAAATCGTGTGAAAACGCATGTTACAGGACGAATGCTCTATGATCCAACAGATAGTGTACATAAGTTCCGCGCTTTTATGGACTTCGACTTCCTCTTTAGTCGCGATGCAATGCAGTTGTTGATGCAGGCTTTGCTTACCAATCCAGATCTAGATGAAATAGATCAGACGCAAGAAAATTATGCAATGGGGTTACGTGAGCGATTGCCGAAGAAGGTATATGAACGGGTATAAGATCAGATTGAACTCTTTGGCGCAGTACGGGATCTTCTGCCACAACTCAACGCAACTATTTCCTTAGCCGAAGTACAGATGCGCTGGGATCAGAGCAATTATTCTTACGTCTCAGTGGGGCAAATAGGTATT
>CAUVMY010000120.1:0-5235 GCA_963552845.1 uncultured Bacteroidia bacterium | reverse complement strand
TATAGAGCGTATCTTTGGTTTTGAAATCAAGCCTGCTGAAAAGAATAGTAATATATATGGGGTTTCTCCCGAAGGCGGACTTTCTGTAAGCAAGGATGGGGGAACTATAGATGCGATTACAGCGGCTACAATTAGTTCACGCGCATTTCTAGATGCTGCAAACAGAGCGTATAGCGCTTTTAAGGGTGCCGCTGAAAGTTACACAGGAGCAACCCCATCTGCAGAAACGAATAAGTAGGAGAACACGAACAATGAATAAAGATTCTAATTTGGGCATAGTTGTTAATGGTCTGATTCGCGAGAATCCTACATTCGTCCTCGTATTGGGGATGTGCCCTACTTTAGGTACAACAACTTCTGCTATCAATGGTTTTGGGATGGGAGTTGCGACCATGTTTGTGCTGATATGTGCTAATATGGTGATTTCTGCCATCAAAGGGGTGATTCCTGACAAGGTGCGCATACCTTCGTTTATTGTGGTTATTGCAACTTTCGTTACCATCGTGCAGATGACCATGGAGGCGTATGTCCCTGTCCTTTATAAAAGTTTAGGGGTATATATACCGCTTATTGTAGTCAACTGTATTATCTTGGGACGAGCTGAGGCATTTGCGGCGAAAAACAGCGTTATTCGTTCTATGTTTGACGGTATTGGTATTGGACTAGGTTTTACCATTTCGCTCACTGTGATTGGGGCGGTACGCGAATTTTTAGGATCAGGGGCTGTTTTTGGTTTTCCTATTTATCCCGCAGTTTTCGGACCTCTCTTGTTTGTATTAGCACCAGGTGCCTTTGTTGTACTAGCGTATCTGATGTTGTTGTTTAATCGTTTAGTTAAAAAATAGGCGCTATCATGGAGTACGTACTGATTATAATTGCAGGGGTATTTGTCAATAATATCGTCCTTGCGCAGTTCTTAGGTATTTGTCCATTCCTCGGTGTCTCTAAAAAGATTGACACCAGCGTTGGAATGGCAGGCGCAGTGCTCTTTGTCATGGTAGTAGCTACCATCTTTACATGGTTGCTTCAAACCTTTGTGCTCACACCATTACATGTAGACTTCTTGCAGACCGTCTCGTTCATTCTCGTGATTGCGGCCTTGGTACAGTGTGTTGAGATTATTCTCAAGAAATTAAGTCCAGGTTTGTATGCTGCACTAGGTATCTTCTTGCCGCTGATCACAACAAACTGTGCAGTGCTCGGGGTTGCCATATTGGTAATACAAAAGGAGTATAATTTAGTTTCCAGTTTGGTGTATGCGGTTGCGGGTGCTTTAGGATTTGGACTCGCTTTGATACTGTTAGCTGGTTTGCGCGAAGCGCTAGCTCTTCGCAACGTACCTCAGGCGATGAAAGGAATGCCGATTGCGTTGTTAACAGCTGGAATGCTGGCATTAGCATTTATGGGCTTCTCGGGAGTTGTATAAACCTTGAGTAGTTGCTACGAATTGGAGTATAAGCGCTGCCACCGTGCAGCGCTTTTTCTTTCCCTGTCGTATCCTCCAGAGTCGATAGCTTATAGCAGCATCATCTCCTTAACTTTTTTACTTCGACCTTAAACCTTGTTATAGTGCTGCCGAGTGACCACTTTGCACTACCTTTGCGGGAGGTTTGAAAAATAAGTAGGACAAGCGATGGTAACTATCGTTCTTTTGGCGCTCATGATTGGAGGAGGCGCACTAGGGTATTTTTTCCGCGAAAGAAAAAAACTCATCTCGGGCGCTGGGCGTTTTATTACGTACGTTGTTTATGTCTTGCTGTTGGTCATGGGGCTCTCGGTTGGTATCAATGACGAGCTATTTCGCGACCTCCCACGTGTCGGTTTACAAAGCCTAGTGATCACAATCTTCGCTCTAGCGGGTAGTATTTTCTTTGCTTGGTTATTTAGTAAATTCTTGGTTCGCTCTGTCCAAAAAGTTGAAACTGTCCCCAACGCCGAGAACCCCCTTGCTAATGCGACGAACAATAATTCCTCTGCACTATGGAAAGTACTGGAGAGTCTCTCATTTTTTGGAATTTTTCTAGTAGGAGTTGCACTTGGGCAATTTATTCCTTCATTGAAGGAATTACTACTGAGATATGCTTTCGTTGATCAGGTAATTGTTGCCATTCTTTTTGTCCTAATGCTCTGTGTCGGATTGAGTACTGGAGGTAATGACGAAACTTTCAAGGCACTCCGTGGAATGGGCATTAAGACACTTCTTTTACCACTTTTCACTGTGGTGGGAACTGCCATCGGGGTATCGTTTGCACTCCCATTTTTCAACGATCTAATGATGAAGGATGTGCAAGTGGTGGGAGCAGGCTACGCATACTATAGTCTATCTAGTGTAATTATAAAGGCAGAGTATAGCGAAACGATCGCTGCAATTGCCATAGTATCCAATATTATTCGTGAGCTGTCTACCATCATGCTCGCCCCCTTGTATGTGCGTTTGGGAGGACCCTATGCTCCCATTTGTTGTGCTGGGGCTACCAGTGGAGATACTGTATTACCCTTTATTCTTAAAGCAACTTCGCCGCAGTATGCTGTGCTGTCGGTGTATCATGGACTAGTTCTCACATTTTTCGTACCCTTTGCCGTGCCGTTGGCTCTCTTATTGTAATCGAAAAAACGCTTAAATTGCATTATCAAAAAAGGAGGGAACAAAGTGCCGCAAGGGGGTGCGGTGCTGTATTTTGGTAGATAATGTACTTTGACGGTCTCTTGTTAGGGCTTGGGGCATTTTTTATGGTAGGGTTATGCCACCCTTTGGTGATTAAAGTTGAGTATTATTGGGGGAGGCGAGTTTGGTGGGTCTTTCTATTACTGGGACTAGGTAGTCTTGTCCCTTCACTCTTTGCAGAAGAGCTGCTTTCTATGTTTTTTGGTGTATTAGGTGCTTGTTTCTTGTGGACAGCGCTTGAGCTTAATTGGCAGCATGAGCGTGTAGCCAAGGGGCGTGCAAAACGTAATCCGAAAAGAAGCGATAACTATTACACACTCTCTGCAAGTAAAAAATAACTGATAGTTATGGAACTGCACGGAGAAGGACTACTATTAGGCATGTCAACAATAGCAATTATCGCATTTTCGCGCTGGACATGCATTAAAGCAGAGTATTATTTCACGAAACGTTTTTGGATTGCGTTTCTTTTTATTGGGCTTATTTGTATTGCCGCTTCGCTTTATATAAGCGAGCGACTATACGCTGCAATCATCAGCATCACGGGCTTTTGCTTCCTATGGGGGATAGGTGAAATTATTCAACAAGAGAAGCGAGTGGCTATGGGCTGGTTTCCTGCAAACCCGCGTCGGGCACGAAAAATGCTAGCTGTAGAGATTGAAGAGATAAAATAAGGAGATCCAGATAGGAACAATGGCAACAAGTGAGAATCCATCGGCTACGAGCCATGAAGAATTCCGACTGCTGATATTGGCAGCTATGCCGAAAGAGTACAGTCTAATAATGCCTTGGTTGGAGCAGCCTCATGCTTTAGCATCGTTCACTACCACAGCTTACGTTGGAAATATTGGGACGGCTGAGTGTCTTATCGTTATGACAGGTATCGGTAAAGTGAATGCTGCGGTACATGCTTATCAAGCGCAATTACAATTTCAACCAGATCTGATACTCAACATCGGAGTTTGCGGTGCCCTTATGGCAGAGCTGTCAATCGCTACTCCCGTTCTGAGCAGTGCTTTCACCTATCACGATGTCTGGTGTGGCGAAGGAAATCAGTTTGGTCAGGTACAAGGCTATCCTCCTGTCTATGAGGTAGAGCCCAAGATCTTGAATACGTTTGCGCGTGTAGCCCCCAGTTTGCAACAGGGCTTGTTTTGTTGTGGCGATTTCTTTATGCCTAGCCAGCTCTATATAGCTCAATTGTTGAAACATTTCCCCAATGCAATGACGGTTGATATGGAGTCTACTGCAATTGCGCAGGTGGCTTATATGACGCGTACGCCTTGTGCCTCTCTACGTATAATTAGCGATACGCCGATAACGCATTTCGATCATGCCAAACAGTATTCCGAATTCTGGAACGAACCAGAGAGTGCATTCCAAAATTTACAAGGCATCTTGAAAGATTTTCTTGACCACTATACAAATCACTAACAACATGAATAAAATACCAAGCTTCACGATAGATCATACGCGCCTTTTGCGTGGAATATACCTCTCACGCCTCGATAAGCTCGGCGATGAATACATTACTACCTTCGATATTCTAATCAAAGAGCCGAATCGTGAACCTGCTATGGATCAAGCGGCGTTACATACACTAGAACATTTGGTTGCAACCTATTTGCGTAATCACCCTGAGTGGGGAAAGCGCATTGTGTATTGGGGACCAATGGGTTGCCAAACGGGTAATTATCTGCTTGTAGCTGGCAAATATGAACCTAAGGATGTCCTAGAGCTGATGCGAGATGCCTTCCAGTTTGTTGTGGATTTTGAGGGTAGTGTACCTGGTGCCAATGCATCGGATTGCGGCAACTATAAACTGCACAATTTAGCTCTAGCGCGCGCCGAAGCTCAAATTTATGTTGCCGAAGTTTTGGATAGGATGACGGATGAGAATATGGTTTATCCTGAGTAAGCGAGGATTCTTGTGTGTTTCAACGAATATTACTCGCATTGCAATTGTTGGTATGAGTGTTGCAATGTGCGTACGCTTGTTTTCGGTTTCTTTTAGCTCTTAATGAATACATCGGCATTGTGCTGATGCTCCTAAATCTAAATATTATACGCATGCCGCGAGAGCGGCAATTTGTTTTCGTTCATTGCCTACTTGACCTTCACCACTTTATCCTTCGCTTTTTGAACTTTATAATGCGTCGCTTGTATCATCATACAAAATTAGCTTGGGCGGTGTGTGTCCGTTTTTCGTACTTTTGCTGCCAGCCTTTGAAAACAAAACGACCGTTGGAGTAAGAAAGGAGTCAAATTTATGGCAGAGCCTTCATATCTGGATGCATTAAACCCCGAACAGCGTGAAGCAGTACTTACACTGCAAGGACCTGTACTTATTGTTGCAGGTGCAGGCTCTGGGAAAACACGTGTGCTTACTTACCGAATTGCGCATTTCCTACAGCAAGGTGTTGCTCCTCATTCTATTTTAGCGCTCACTTTTACCAACAAAGCGGCGCGAGAAATGAAAGAACGTATTCAAAAAGTAGTAGGGGGCGATGTGACGGAGCGCCTCTACATGGGGACGTTCCATTCTATATTTATGCGAATTTTACGCGAGG
>CAUVMY010000119.1:0-5238 GCA_963552845.1 uncultured Bacteroidia bacterium | reverse complement strand
CATCATCTATCTGTTGCTTAAGATCAATGAAGCTGTGCTCGTTCAGCTTTACTCTAAATCCTTTTGAAAAGCCACCAATCTTGATGTTGCCTTCAAGAAAAGTAGAGGTCTGACCTGCTTCAGTATGTTCGTACCATACTGTAACGCCGAATCTTTCAGACTTGCTATCAAAATACGCCTCACTCACTTCGCGATTTGTAAGTAGGTTCCAACGAGTCTTGAAAGTCGCATGATCTTGCGCCGCCGTAATTTCAATATCTTCGGAAGTAGCTCCAGGTATAGTCGTTACTCGCGGATTCATCCCTGCTATAGCCAATTCTTTTTTTTCTTTATAAACGGCTACACAAGTACCGTCCGCTTCGTACTCAAATACGGTACTCTCACCAGCGCGAGACAATAGTTTTTCTACCGTGAGCTTGTCACGCACTGCTGGCACCACATACTCGGGACGTAACGGATCTACCTCCATATCCATCACCTCCTTATAGCAAGCACTGCCGCCTATGAGGAAGCCGCCCGCTATAATGCCAAAAAGAAGCCTTTTAATCATATTCTACGTGTTTGTTAACCAATTACAATTATGAAATTGACAAATGCCTACCTGTATGTTTCTTGCAACAACAGCCACACAAAGACAGTGTATCATAGTGCACAAATGCCATGTTGAACAAAGCATTCACAGTCGCCTGCATACACCAATACGTCCTTTTCCCCACCTTTTCAGCGTTGTGCATTTTATGTATTCTGAAGAGACCCAAAGTAAATGCGCAATCTCCTTTTTGCCACACTCCCATACATTCGGCTCGTTTTAAGAAACAATACGAAGTAGACGTTTATGCACTTTGTACGCAAAAAATGCAGGCTTGTTCCAAAGTGTCTTACAAAATAAAGCCCAACATGGCATAGAGGACATTTTAGATGACAAGCATTAGCTCTATGGTGTCCAATAACTTCTTTTGATGCGTTTACAACACAATTATGTAAGACATAACAATGGAAGCTTGAAATTGAAACATCGCCAAATGTTGAAAATTGAGAGTACAAAGGAAAAAGCGAGACGACACAAAAAGCGCGCCAGCACTATCAGTACCAGCGCGCCATAGCGTAAAAAACTTCCAGTTTCTAGACACCACAAGGTCTAGAAAAATTTCCCGCGTCTATCTTCCACCTTCGACATTTGTTCTAGCGCCGAATAAGCCTCGTAGGAAGCACGACGGCTAAATTCGTCGCGCGACTGTTTGATATCAGTGGAATTCGCATTAGGATTCGCCGTTACCTCTTCGGCTTGTACCATGTATACACCCTGATTGCCACGAATAGGGCCTACCAGTTGCCCCTTAGTAAGCTGCGATGCTACACCCACCAAAGCGGGTTCGTAACCATCTGAACCAAAAGAATAGCTATCATAGTTTACGGCATTAGCGCGCTTTACTCCCTCGCCTATCTTAGACGCTACTGCTTCCATATTAGAAACTCCTGCTGACGCGTCCTTCAATTTTGCTTCAATAGTAGCCGCTTTTTTCTCGCGCAATACTGCGTCAATGAGGTCTTTCTGAACAGCAGTCCAATCAGCATAAACCCCGTCACTCGCCTTTACATCTTTCAGAAGCGCTACGACGAACATATCTCCCAACTCAAAAACAGAGGAAACGTCTCCAGGCTTTGCCCCAAACGCCCAACGTATCACTTCGCGGGAGTTCTCAAGTCCGCGGATATCTGTCTGACTCAGTTCAAGATCTTCGCCCGTCTGCACCATCAGAGTACGTTCGTTGGCTAACGAGTCAAAATCCTTAAGCATCTTATCGGCATATGCTTTTTCTTTTTCACTGGAGAGACTTGCAAACCAACTAGGGCGATCGGTATGTACAAGGCTTGCAAAGGAGCTCGCGTCATTGAAAACCTGTTGATAGGTATGCTTGCCAGGCACGATATTGTGTACCAGAATCGCCAAATCTACGCGTGGGGTTCCGCCTTTTTGTCCAAGCACCTCAATAATATGCACACCGAAGTTGGAAGCGACTACTTGTATCTCGCCCTTCTTGCCTTCAAAGCAGGCATCGTTGAAGGGTTTTACCATCCGCCCTTGTGCAAACCAATCAAGGTCGCCGCCTTTGCTCTTTGAACCTGGATCGTCTGAATACTGTTCCGCCAGCGCCTTAAAATCTGCTCCCTTACGAATAAGCTCTGCGACGCTATCTGCCATTTGTTTGGCGCGCTCGCCTGGATACTTATCTGCGGAGAAAAGGATGTGACGAGCATGGGCAGAATCTGGCAACGAACGGTGACGAATAAGGCGAGCCATCTTAAATGCCTCATTGTCATAAACGATCCCCGAAACCTCTCCATCTTGTGCCGAAAATGCCCATTCTGCAATTTCTGTAGGCAAATCTTCCTTCGCATACCAACGTCCAGCATATGGCTCGTCGCCCAACTGCGTAACGTACACTGAAGGATTGTCTGTGGTTGCGAATTCAACAGCATCCTTCTGCATTGCACGCATTGCTGCGTCGCGGTCTTCATCCTGTGGCTGTACGCTGAAAGTAACATAAGCTATATCGCGACGCTCATCACGGCGGTAAGACTCCTTGTGACGCTCATAGTAAGCCTTAGCTTCTGTATCGGTGACTGAGAAAAGAGAATCTGGTTCTGAAGCATAGCGCGTCATAACATAAGCTACATCTGCCTGATTCTGCTGTAGCTTCTGTAACTGCTCTGCTTGGTTGGTAGTAACCCAGAGTCCTTTGGATACGAGATTCGTATATTTCTGCATCAGCTGCTCGTCTGCAATTCCTCGTTCTAGTTCATACCAGTATTCCCGCTGCTCGGGAGTAACATTATCGAGGTTTTGCAAGAAATTGAGCATTCGTTCGCGATCAAACTCTTGCGTTTCTGGGTTCGTGAATACTTGCTTTACGACGGGCATGGGGTCATTGCCAAGCACAAGATTGGACAACTCATCGTCTGTTACGGCGAGCCCCAATCGTTCGCATTCTTTGCCTAAGACCTCTTTCTGTAGGAAAGTACGCCATACCATTTCCCTAATTTGCGATTGCATCTGCTCGGTTTGCCCTTGTCCCGAGAGCGCCTGACGCATCTTCAACTGACGATCTACAGCAGCTTGATACTCAGTATAGTCGTAAGCCACGCCGTCTACGCGCCCGACTTCCATTTCTCCACGATTAAAGATAGACTGCCCCGACCCCAAAAGGTCTCCTAATACGAAAGCTAGAAGTGCCAAGCCCAAGACCACAGTCACAAATACCCCTGCCTTATTTCGCAGGGTTTCCAACGTTCCCATCTTTTCTAAACAGTTTTGACCACGCTATTATATTCCCAATTATAGGCGTACAAATATACGCTTTTTACAAAAGGCGCTATGTACTTCAGCGTAAAGATGCTATGCGTAGCTCGTTGGCAACAAAGAAGTTCCTTTTTTATTTCGCCTTATAAATCACGGCAAAGCGAATCGCTATCCGCTCCCCGCGCTCATCGACTACCGTAAGGACATGTTCGCCCTCTTCAGGCAATAGCTGCATCTGATGCAGGTGCAGGCTACGCCCCACATATTGGTCATCTAGATGCCAATAAACAGTAGATTCGGGACGTGCATGTGCCAGTTCAAAACGTACAGGGCTCGGCTTCCCATCTATATCGCGTGGTACCGAGACCTCAACTCCATTCTGCCGCGGATAGATGAATTGCATAATCTGCATGCTGGCATCCTCATTGCACCCGTCCATCCAAGCAGGTAATACGGCGTAGGTCGGATTCCACTTACCGTAAAACCACGCCATGGCAGGCGGCAGTACAAACCACGAACGGTGATGCATTTTCTCAAGTGGGTAACAAGTGGCATTGACGCGATAGCGCTCTGTCTCATCCAAATGTACCAGCTGGTGGTACGGGCAAGGCAGATACTCATATTCCCGATTGGGTATATATATTGTATCGCGTTCCTCACAAACCTCGGTAGGAGGCATTCCGCTACGACTACATACTTCAATACGACGGAGATCGTCTAGTGGTGTAGCAAACCATTCGCAACGCGGCAGTATCCCCCAAATGCGGAACATAAGTGGTGCGGCACTCTTTACTCCCGAGATATCAGGTTGTCCATCCCCCGTAGCATTCCCATTCCAGACCCCGACCACATAGCGCTTGTTGACACCTATTGCCCATGCATCACGGCTCCCCCAGCTCGTCCCCGTCTTCCATGCAACGGCTCTTGTGGACGAGAAGTAGCGCCACCCAACCTCCTCTTCTGGTCTTCCGACCTCTCGCAGTGCCTTGAAAGTAAGGTAAATGGAGCTTGCACTCAACGGGGGCTGACGGATGACATCGCCTTCTTCTGCCTGTTGAGCCAAGAGGTAATGTAATGGTCGAAAATCAGTGCTACTATAATTCCCCTTCTCAATGTAATGGTTCAGCGTTCGCCCCATAGAAGCGTAGATGGAACACATCTCCCAAAGGGTACTCTCTGCTCCGCCCAGAATAAGGGGTAAACCATAATAATCCGCCGATTTGTTAAACGTGGTAGCCCCCATTTTCTTTAGAAGAACAAGGAAGGCATCGATCCCATATTCGCGCAATAAATGTACAGACGGGATATTGAGTGAACGCGCTAAAGCATGCGAGGCACGTACCGCACCTGCAAATCGGTGCGAAGCATTTTCAGGGGCAAAAGAGCCGATTTTTACAGGCAAATCTGGCACAAGCTGATTGGGGAGTAGAAGTCCGTCTTCTATCATTCCCGCATAGAGAAAGGGTTTCAGGATACTCCCCGTACTTCGCTTGGCGGTAATTGTATTTACAAAGCCTTGTTGTCTATGACCAAGCCCTGGCACATTACCTACATACGCTAACACGTCACCGCTCTCTATGTCAGCCACTAATACCCCCAAGTTGCGTCCTAGCTGGGCATGATATTGGTTTGCATACTCCTCTACGAGTCGTTCTACTTCACACTGTAGATCATAAGCTAGGGTGGTATGAATGTTTTGTCCACGTAGCCCGTCTATGTAAACGTGATTGACTAACTGCCATGCACGTTGTGGGAGCAGAGCGGGCGGTTCGGGCAGTGGTTCTAGAAGCGAGAGCTCCAGTGTCTCCGCATCTATTGTACCTTGTTCGTAGAGTACGTGCAGCAACAGATCGCGCTTCTTTCGAAAGGCTTCACTCAATCGCCCTGGGTAGATGCTAGCAGGCGCATTGGGCAATACGGCCAGTGCCGCCATTTGT
>CAUVMY010000118.1:0-5247 GCA_963552845.1 uncultured Bacteroidia bacterium | reverse complement strand
ATTACTCCTCTGTTATGTATTCCTCCTCAGGATCCATATCCTCGTCAACGTCATCTAATTGACACCCAGCTGCACGCCACTTTGCAACAAAGGGAAGTTCTGCAGCAGGCGAACCTACAAACATTCCCTCCATCCCCTCTGCATGCGCAAGAGAATTTACCTTCCATGCCTCGAGGGACTGGTTAAACGAGGTACACTTGAAAAACATACCACACATATCTGTAACCTTCTCCACATTCCATTGATCTAAGGGCTGATTGAAGAGAGCGCAATCAAAGAACATCCCAGACATTTTGGTTACTTGGCTTACATCCCAGCTCCCTAAAGGTTGATTGAAGCTCTCGCAATTGGCGAACATACCGCTCATATCGTTCACTTTACTGACATCCCACTTCGCCAGTGGTTGGTTAAAGGAGCTGCACTCCGCAAACATTCGCGACATATCGGTTACATGGCTTACATCCCAGCTTTCTAGGGGTTGGTTGAAATTTTCGCAGGTCTCGAACATACTGTTCATATTGGTTATCTTACTCACATCCCAATTCGCTAGGGGAGAATTGAATGACTTACACCACTGGAACATCCCCTTTAGACTGGTACATTGGCTGAGATTGGGTGTGTCAATTCCTTCATCAAAACGCATGTTTACACACCAGCTAAATGCATAATGCAACCTCTTCCACACCACATCGCCAAACTGTACGACTGCGAGGAGCGTATGCCCATATTCGAAACTATTTTCAAACGACATCAACATACCCTCTACTCCCTCAGAACCAGCTTCCACCACATAGATGCCATCGGTAGGAGGGATGAAGATATAAGGAGTAGTTTCCTCAAAACCATGCTCGCCCATGTAGGCGGTTATGGTTACCTGTTCGGTGTGACGCTCGTTGGGGGTAGCCTCGTTGTACCACGTTAGGGTATACGTACCCAAGATGGGGATCTTAAGCTCTTGCCCAGCCTTCCCCTTCCATTTTGTGATGAAGGGTCGCTCCGTTGGTTTCCCATTACAACCCCACAAGACAAACACTACCAAGCCGAGCCATAGTAGTTTCTCTATTCTCTTCATCGTTGATATCCTTTTCGTTAAAGCTCGTTTGTGTCTAGAGCCTCATATCCCACCTCTTCCCATTTTTCAACGAAGGGGAGCTTGCCTGCGGGGCAGTGATAAAACATGCTTTGCATGCCGTTTTGCGGAAGTTGGTTAATCTCCCACGCCTCGAGAGACTGGTTAAAAGCTGTACAATCGAAAAACATGAACTGCATATCAGTAACGTCGCTCACATTCCATTTTTCTAAGGGTTGGTTGAATGCGCTGCACTCTCTGAACATACCCCGCATAGTTCGCACCTGACTCACATCCCATTTCTCTAAGGGTTGGTTAAATCGTTCGCAGCCACAGAACATCCACGACATTTCGGTTACCGCGCTCACATTCCATTTTCCAAGAGGTTGGTTGAACGCTTTACAACCATAGAACATGCCGCCCATATCGGTCACTGCACTCACATCCCAATGCTCAAGAGGCGAATTAAAGCGCTCGCAATGCCTAAACATATCTCTTAGACTCGTACACTGGCTTAGATTGGGGGTATCGATCCCTTCCTCAAAACGCATATTCGTGCACGAGTGAAAAGCATAGTATAGTTTCTTCCACACCACGTCGCCAAACTGTACCACGGAAAGAAGCGTTGGAGCTATATCAAGCTCTTCTTCAAACGCCATTTTGATGCTCTCTACTCCCTCAGGACCTGCTTCTACTACGTACACCCCGTCTGTGGGCGGCGTAAAAGTATAGAAGTTGATATCCTCGCCACCAAACTTCCCTACGTAAGAGTCCACACTCACCTCTTCTTCGGTATGCCGTTCATTGGGGGTTGCCTCGTTGTACCACGTAAGGGTGTACGTTCCAAAAATCGGGATTTGGAGCGCTTGCCCAGCCTTCCCCTGCCACTTTGTGATGAAGGGGCGGTTCGTAGATGCGGCTTGCTCTATTGTTGCTTCATGGTTTTGCGATTGCGTAGAACTATTACACCCCCACAAAGAGAGCAACATTACACTAAACACAACGAATAGAAATATCTTTTTCATCTCGCTTTCAGTTGTTTATTGGTTGTATAATTGATGCCACCAAAAAGGTTCGTAGCGTTTTACACAGCGAAGCTTTTCAACATACTACCCATGTTCTATTGTTCCTCCATTGCCTCTTCGTATTCCTCCTCTTCTGGTATAAACTCCTCTTCGATAATCTGATCTAATTGATACCCTGCCTCACGCCACTTTGCAACGAAAGGGAGTTCTGCCGTGGGCGAACTATCGAACATTCCTCGCAGCCCATTGGACTGGGCAATGGGGTTAATCTTCCACGCCTCGAGTGGATTGGTTGAACGAGCTACAGTAGAAAAACATAAGCGACATGTCGGTTACCTTCTCGACGTTCCAACGGTTTAGGGGCTGATTAAAGGTCTTGCAACCGGAGAACATCCCATGCATATCGGTAACTTTGCTTACATCCCAGGGCTCTAAAGGTTGGTTAAAGGCGATACAGTTATTAAACATGCTAGACATATCGGTAACATGGCTTACATCCCAGCTCCCTAAAGGTTGATTGAAGCTCTCGCAATCTTCGAACATACCTCTCATATCTGTGATCTTGCTCACATCCCATTGTGCTAGTGGAGAATTAAAAACCTTGCACCCTCTGAACATCTGCTCTAGATCCGTACATTGGCTCAGATTAGGAGTGTCGATCCCTTCCTCAAAACACATGTTCGAGCAGAAGTCAAACGCCCTATATAGTTTCTTCCATACCACGTCGCCAAACTGTACAACGGAGAGAAGATTTGGTCCAAAATGGCGAGCATCGTCAAAGCCAAATGACATCAACATGCCCTCTACACCCTCAGGACCAGCTTCAACCACATAGACACCGTCGGTAGGTGGCGTAAAGCGGTAGGCGGCGGTCTCTTCGAACCAATTTCCCTTGAAGGAGGTTACGGTTACCTGTTCGGTGTGCCGCTCGTTGGGTGTTGCTTCGTTGTACCACGTCAAGGTATACGTTCCCAAGATAGGGATTCGGAGCTCTTTCCCAGCCGTTCCCTTCCACTTTGTGATGAAGGGTCGCTCCGTTGGTTTCCCATTACAACCCCACAAGACAAACACTACCAAGCCGAGCCATAGTAGTTTCTCTATTCTCTTCATCGTTGATATCCTTTTCGTTAAAGCTCGTTTGTGTCTAGAGCCTCATATCCCACCTCTTCCCATTTTTCAACGAAGGGGAGCTTGCCTGCGGGGCAGTGATAAAACATGCTTTGCATGCCGTTTTGCGGAAGTTGGTTAATCTCCCACGCCTCGAGAGACTGGTTAAAAGCTGTACAATCGAAAAACATGAACTGCATATCAGTAACGTCGCTCACATTCCATTTTTCTAAGGGTTGGTTGAATGCGCTGCACTCTCTGAACATACCCCGCATAGTTCGCACCTGACTCACATCCCATTTCTCTAAGGGTTGGTTAAATCGTTCGCAGCCACAGAACATCCACGACATTTCGGTTACCGCGCTCACATTCCATTTTCCAAGAGGTTGGTTGAACGCTTTACAACCATAGAACATGCCGCCCATATCGGTCACTGCACTCACATCCCAATGCTCAAGAGGCGAATTAAAGCGCTCGCAATGCCTAAACATATCTCTTAGACTCGTACACTGGCTTAGATTGGGGGTATCGATCCCTTCCTCAAAACGCATATTCGTGCACGAGTGAAAAGCATAGTATAGTTTCTTCCACACCACGTCGCCAAACTGTACCACGGAAAGAAGCGTTGGAGCTATATCAAGCTCTTCTTCAAACGCCATTTTGATGCTCTCTACTCCCTCAGGACCTGCTTCTACTACGTACACCCCGTCTGTGGGCGGCGTAAAAGTATAGAAGTTGATATCCTCGCCACCAAACTTCCCTACGTAAGAGTCCACACTCACCTCTTCTTCGGTATGCCGTTCATTGGGGGTTGCCTCGTTGTACCACGTAAGGGTGTACGTTCCAAAAATCGGGATTTGGAGCGCTTGCCCAGCCTTCCCCTGCCACTTTGTGATGAAGGGGCGCGAACCATTCCTGAAGTTTGTAGTTTCTTCCTTTTGGGCTTCGGTTAGGGTCTCGACTGGTGCGCCATCTTGTATTGATGGTTGCGTCTGTTCGTTACAGCCCCAGAGGATGAAGGCTATTAAACAGCCCCCGAATAGTTGAAATATCTGTTTCATGGGAGTGTTTTTTTGTGCATTGACTCACTACTCATTGTCGTTGTTGTCTTCGTCTTTTTTTCCATACAAGTAGGTTTCATAGGCTCCGAGCATCGAGCCACTTTCAGCACGCATGACGAAATCTATATCGAAATTATAGCCTTTTTCTTTCCATTCTTTCATGAATGGGAGGTCGGCAGCAGGACACTCGTCAAGTATTCTGGCCAGAACCCATACATGTTTGAGATCCCAAGCTCCTAACGACTGATTGAACGAGCTGCACTTAAAGAACATCTCGCCCATGTCTTGCATCTTGCTAAGATTCCACTTCCCTAAGGGTTGGTTAAAGGCGGTGTTTTCACGAAACATCCCGTTCATGTCGATCACATTGCTCACATCCCATTTCTCTAGAGGTTGATTAAACGAGTCGCACTCGGCAAACATTCGATCCATATTCATCACATTACCCACATTCCACTTTTCCAAAGGCTGGTTGAAGGCTTTAGCACCGTCAAACATACTCCCCATGTTCTCCACGTTACTTACATCCCAGTCCTCCAAAGGTTGGTTGAATGCCGCAGCTTTCCAAAACATATATTCCATATCTTTTACCTTGCTTACGTTCCATTGTCCAATGGGTTGGTTAAAAACATCGCAGTAGGAGAACATACTTGTCATATGTTTTACATTGCTCACATCCCATTTCCCCAAGGGTTGATTGAAGAGTTTACAATCCCCAAACATACCTGCCATATCTGTAACCTTGCTTACATCCCATTTCTCCAAAGGTTGATTGAAAGCATTGCAACCATTAAACATGGATTCCATGTTCGTTACGTGGCTCACATCCCATTTTTCTAAAGGTTGATTGAAAGCTTTGCAACCATCAAACATACGTTCCATGTTCGTTATGTGGCTTACGTCCCAGTGTTCAATAGGGGAGTTGAATTTTTTGCAACCAAAAAACACCTCTTCAAGACTGGTGCATTGACTTAGATTTGGGGTG
>CAUVMY010000117.1:0-5260 GCA_963552845.1 uncultured Bacteroidia bacterium | reverse complement strand
AAGTGCTGCGCTTGGGGCGCTGTATTTGTTCTCAATTTCCTGCTCCAATATCTATTTTTTGGTATACATTCTTTCCTATGCGTCGGTCTATTTGTTCCTCAAATTCTCGTGGGAATGTATTGGATCAAACGTACGGCAGAACGCCCGCTTTTCACAGGGTTTTACACCATTTTAGCCATTTTATACGCCGTACCTCTCTGCTACATTCTCGATCACACCGACAAAGAAAAAGATCTGAATATCCGTGCTTACATCGCCAGTTCATTGGGCAATGAGCACGATCTTATCCTCGAGTACCTATTTGTGCGACTCTCGCACGATATGCAGCACGATGCAGAACTTCGCGACTTAGTAAACGACGCAGAATTTAATGTCGCAGCGTTAAACAAACATTTCAAACACCATTACCATCGCGCCTACCTCCTCGAATACGATTTTCAGCTTACACTGTGCTTCCCCGAAACAGAGATTATCATAACCTCCAGCGGACAGAGGAACAACTGCCAAGACTTCTTCTCGCGCATGATACACGACTACGGGACACAGATTGCAGGCACAAACTTCTATTACTTAGCTAACAAAAACGGACGCACCAGCTATCTCGGGATTTTCAATTATGGATCTGCCTATGGCAGACTTTCCACTCTCTACCTCGAACTAGACTCTAAATTGCCACACTATTATTGGGGCTACCCCGATCTCCTTATAGATCGCAAATATGCACGTCCTACACCGCGCTCAAACTTCTCTACGGCACTGTTTCAAAATCAGAAACTCCTCGCACAGTCTGGCGATTACCACTATCCTGTTCGTGTATTACCCGACTATTTTACTCCTAGTGACTTGAAAACGTTTGACTACAACGGCTATTCGCACTTCGTCAAACTTATCGATGAAAACACATTTGCCGTAGTTTCCAAGCCTCAGCTAAACATTCTCGCACGCGCGGGAGGCGTGGCATACCTCATTTTGGTCTTTATGCTCATCTTTAACTTTATTCTCTACCCGTCACATATTTTACCCGTATTCCATTTTTTCACACATGGCTTGGCAGGTCGTATCCAGCGCATTATCCTATACACCATTCTCTTCTACATCCCTCTGAGTGTAATAGGTATACAATACATACTTCGCGCAAGTCTGCGCTCCGACGATGTGGCTCACCTTCGTGAGCATATAGCCGTGGTGCAAAACGAACTGGAAGCTTGGTTACCGCGGCATCTGGCACAATTGCAAGATACGGGCTATATAAACTGGACTTTGGCTGCTATGTCAAACCGACTGTACTGCGATATAAACCTATACAATACGCAAGGGTGGCTGCTCGGCAGCTCTCGCTCTGCGATTTATCAGCAGCAACTTTTGGGTACACGCATACACGACATTGCATGGAACAGACTGAAGCATCAAAGCGCTTCGCAATATGTTCAGAGCGAGTGTGTTGGCGACATGCACTATACCTCGATCTATGCACCGCTCTTCTGCGGCGACGAGGTGTTAGGCTATGCCAACGTTCCCTATTTCCGCAATCCGCAGTCAGAGCAGACTGAATATATTCACCTCGCCTCACTCATTTTGAACATCCTGTTATTATTCACGGTGGGCAAAATCCTCGTGATGTCGCAATTCACGAATCGGATTACACGCTACTTACATCGCATACGCTATGCCTTGGAACGCATTTCAATTACGAGCCCTGGTATACCCATAGACTATAAAGGCAAAGATGAAATCGGGATGCTGATCGCAACCTACAATAGAATGGTGGGAGATATTCAGGAAAAGGCTGCTCAGCTACGAGAAAGTGAGCGCGAATCGGCATGGAAGGAAATGGCACGGCAGATAGCACACGATATAAAGAACCCTCTAACCCCCATGAAATTGGGAGTACAGCATCTGGTATACCTGAAGAAGTCGGGATGTGAAGATTGGGACGAACGTTTCCTGAACTACGCCCAGATGCTTGAAGCACAAATAGATTCGCTTGCCGAAACAGCTGATACTTTTACACGTTATGCTACTCTCACGCTCGGGAATGCCGAACGAACATCTCTACGTAAAGCCATCGAACAATCGTTGTGGCTTTTCCGCAGCCACGAAAATATAACTTGGGGGGTTGAGCTCAACGCCGTAGAAAAAGTGGAAGTCTTTATAGACCCTACCAACCTGCAACGAGTATTCAACAACCTTTTTTCTAACGCTGTGCAGGCCATGCAACACACCCCAAAGCCTCGTATAGCGGTAAAAGGTGTCTTGCAGGGTACAGTGGTACGAGTTTTTGTAGAAGATAATGGAACGGGAATAGCACCTGCTTTGTATGACAAGATCTTCAAAGTGAATTTTACTACTAAAAGTACGGGGCTTGGTTTAGGGTTAGCCATTACGGCGAATATCTTAAAATCGGCAGGAGGCGACATCTCTTTTAAGACTGAAGAGGGACGCGGCACAGCCTTTATGATTTCACTTCCCGTGGTATAGTAAAACAGACTAACGTGCTAAACACTGAAGTTTACTTAGGGTTGGGAAGCAACCAAGGCGATCGTGCTGACTATTTAGCCAAAGCGATCCAGCGCCTTGCGCAGCGTGTAGGACGATGCAAGAGATGCTCTGCCGTTTATGAAAGCGAGCCATGGGGATTTGAGTGCAACACCTCATTTTTCAATCAAGTAGTAGTATTACAAAGTCTCTTACCACCCAAGAGCATTTTGCAAGAAATTGGAGCGACAGAATACGAATTAGGACGTATTCGTTCGAATACAGAACGTTATACTTCGCGGACAATAGATATCGACCTCCTGCTCTTTGGCAACGAAATAATCTGCGAACCGCCCGATTTAGTCGTGCCACACCCACGTATAGAACAACGTCGCTTTGTGCTTATACCACTCGTTGAAATAGCTCCTTATGGGCTACACCCTATTCTAGGAGTTACTTGGACCGATCTCCTCGCGGCGTGTAACGATGCAGGGTGGGTACGAAAACTTGAGTAAGCAATGCCCTAAAGTTTTGTGTCTGTCGCACCTTTACCTTTTTCCTTGTCTTTTGGGCAAGAGGACAAAAATTGTACATATACCCGAGCTAAGGGAGTAAACGGTTTCCCCGCATACGAACACTATAAGATTGGAGTACGGCTTCTATTTGCCTGCACATTCGCTGACCTTGTGTTTTATACTCAGGGTGCTCCAGCAGACTGTTATTCAGAGCATTGTCTTGCAAATAGTTATATAAACCCACAGGACGAGTTCCGTCGTGCTGAAGCACGTAACCATTTTCTATGATCTGAAAAAGTCCATCGAATTCATTGATGGCAAAGTGCGGTACATTGGGATCAAGCATATCATTCCCATAGCTCAGCATTGGGTGTTCATAACCAAGTAATGTGAGAAGTGTTGGCAACAGATCAGCGTGCTGTACAGTCGTAGTCGTATCCAATCCGTGCAAAGTGCTACCTGGAGCATAAAGAAGCATAGGTACAGCAAAGCGAAGTACGGAGGTTCTATATTTTTCAAGGAGGTCACCACTAGAATGGTCGGCTGTCACGACAAAGAGAGTATTATTAAACCACGGTTCGCGACTTACCTTTTGAAAAAATTTTCCAAGAGCATAATCGGTATAACCAATGCATTTTACCAGAGGTTCGCCCTCATCGGGGAAACGTCCCACGTATTGCGCTGGCATCTGATATGGACCATGACTAGAGACAGTAAAGACTGTACCTAAAAAAGGTTCTACCATCTTATTTAGCTCATCTACCGTGCGTTGAAGAAAAGGCTCATCCCATACGCCCCAAATGCCATCAAAATCGGCATCATTGGCATACTCAGAGCGTCCGAAATAGTGCTTATAGCCCGCCTGCTTGACAAATGCATCAAAGTTCATAGTGCCATTAGTTCCTCCGTGAAAGAACTGACTACTATACCCTTTTACGCCTAGGAGAGTTCCCAAACCGCCAATATTATTGAGTGCATAAGCTGAGGTTACAAAATGCTCATTTATTTTGGGTAAGGAGGCGAGAAGTGCTGGCATGGCATCGATAGAGATCCGACCGTTGGCAAATGCTTGCTTGAAGAGTAGTCCTTGGCGAGCAATAGAATCGAAACAAGGTGTATAACCCTTATAATCCTCCAGATCTGTGTTGAGACAACCAACATACTGTCGCGCAAAACTCTCAACGATAACAATCATCACATTACGACCACGCAATGCTCCGAACCATAGAGTATCGTGCTTCAGATCGTGGATCGGATTAAAGACCTGTTCGGCAGCTTCATTGTTAGAGAAAAAATTATAGGTAGCCATTTGTTGTTTGCCTATCGTACGTATCAGGCAGTACGGTGTATTTAACACCAGTGAACGCTGTTCAATTTTATCGACGTAGGCATTGGAATGTCCTATGGCAAGCGGACGCAAAAAACGAGAGAAGTTGAAACCGCGAAAACCGCCTATCACTAAAAAAACAGCGAAAAGAAGTAGTGACGTATGCAAAACATAGTATTTCCACCCACGTACACTACCACCTACCCATCTGACAATGCGCACTCTGCGATACAAAACAATAAAGAAAAGGGTAAGAACTACCCCGAGTAATGTAACATACCAGTACTGCACAAAGAGATGCAGAAACATTCCAGCCCCCTCGTTAGCGAACTCGGAAAAGACATCGATTGTTGTGCGTTTCAGCGTAAAGGAGTAATAAACAGCATCTGCAATACCTGCCAACAGACCGAACAGATTGGGAACATACCAAGCAACGTCTACCCAAAGTTGGTAATTGCGCTTCGTGCGAAAACGGAACGGAAGTAGGCTCAGAATAATAAAAAGGAGATTTAGGTAGAGAACCGAAGCTGTATCAAAACGAAAACCTCCATACCACGCACGCGCCAATTGAACCGAGGTCATATCGGCAAAATAATTGTAGTTAAAGAGATAAAAGAGAAAGCGAGCTACCACAAAGAGCAGATAAGCAAGAAGAATGCGATAAATGAATGCACAGAGGTGATTTGTGTGAAATACTTTCAAGAAATTGCGCCGCATGCCAATAAACGTAGAGTACGTCTCGATTCTAACGCGGTAACACTACCGCTAACTTTAAGTCATTCCTGCAATGAGTGCAACAAATGTTCGCTATTGTCCCTACTCAGCATTTACAGCAAATAAAAAAGGACTCTGAAACAACAGAATCCTAGGGATATTAAACATAAACGTGCTCCCCATCTAGGACTTGAACCTAGGACCCCCTGATTAACAGTCAGGTGCTCTA
>CAUVMY010000116.1:0-5278 GCA_963552845.1 uncultured Bacteroidia bacterium | reverse complement strand
AAGAGGAATTGTGTACTTTCGTGTAATGGAACAAGAATTAGGCAATCTTTCTGAAAAGGCTCTAGTGGATTGGGAACTAGTTCAGCGAGCTTGTAATGGAGACGAGGAAGCCTTTCGCGTCCTGCACGATAAATATCGCAGCAAGATCTACTATCTGGTACTCAAGATCGTCAATAATCCGACGGATGCCGAGGATGTGACTATCGAGGCATTTGGTAAAGCTTTTAAGAATATTAACCAATATGTGCCACGCTACGCATTTAGCAGCTGGTTGTTTAAGATCGCAACCAATAATAGTATAGACTATTGCAGGCGAAAACGACTCCTACAAAAAGATTATGAGGAGGCGAATGCAGACTCGACGAGTAAGGAAGCCATGATGACAGCGGCGGGTCCCGATCCAGAACAGCAACTTATTCGCGAACAGAACATCGAACGTTTACGTCATTTAGTTACATCACTACGACCACAATATCAGAAATTAGTACAACTCCGATATTTTGATGAGCTTTCTTACGAAGAGATCTCAGTAGAACTTGCTCTACCTATGGGGACAGTAAAAGCTCAGTTATTTCGCGCGCGGAACATGCTTCAAGAACTATTGCGAGAGTCGCCAGATGGGGATTTCAAAGATAACTGAAAACGCTGATTTTCTTGCATCTTTCCCTACGCTGACGCGGGAGCAGTGCGCTCAACTTGAAATGTTCGCACAGCTTGTACTCGACTGGAATGTCCGTATCAACCTTATTTCGCGTAAGGATACAGAGAGTGTTCGAACGCATCACATAGTTCACAGCCTAGCGCCTTTACACTATTTTGTTTTTACGCAAGGGTTGACAGTATTAGATTTGGGTACGGGGGGAGGATTTCCAGGTATTCCCCTTGCTATTGCTTGCCCCAATGTTCGTTTTCACCTTGTAGACTCCATTGCAAAAAAAGTGCGTGCAGTAGACGATATGGTTACTCAGCTTCAATTACGCAACGTTCGAGTATCGTGCTTAAGGGCTGAAAAGTTGACGGATAAGTACGACCTTGTCGTAACACGTGGAGTCTCTGAACTTCAAAAACTTTGGTTGTGGGCTGCACCACTTTTGAATGATAAGGCGGCTCATAAACCTAGCGGTCTTATTGCTTACAAAGGGTTTCCGTTTGAAGAGGAAATTCAGCTCAATGCTGTACAAAAGACAATAATTCCTTTAGCTGGGCTTTTTCCCGACCTCTTTTTCGATACTAAGTGCCTAGTTCATCTGGAGAAAAAGATTGGTCTCTAATTTTTTTGCAGAGCTTACCATTTCCCAAAAACAGTTTTCGCTGTCCTAGTGTGATTCATATCGAATAAAAAGCCCTCAACCTTTGCTTTTTATTTTTGTCTTTATTGACATAGTCTTTATTGCTCTTTCTTACTATCTTTCGCATATCTAGCGAGGTTTGAAAGATGACAGAGCGCAAACTAGCCCATCAGTATACAAAGTTTCCAATCCCTCAGAGAGGGTGGATATCTCTACGTGGATAAAACACAGTATATCGAACAGTTATTGCGCGAGAAAGTCGACTTCCTTACTCGTCCCCGTCGCTTTGGTAAGGGGCTTATTCCTTTCCACTCTTGTCGCCTATTTTCGTGGCGAGAAAGAGTTATTTAAGGGATTGTCCCGCTAAAGCAGAAAAGGCACTAGTACAACAGTCAGAACGCGAGGCGTGACAGAAACATCCTGTGCTACACATAGACTTAAATACGGGTAACTATAGCCTAGAAAATGAGCTTCCGATGCGCTTGGATCAAAACTTGCGACAATGCGAAGTACAGTATAATGTAGAGGTTCACTTCAAACCTCTACGCTGCCCGATTATTACAGTGATACGTAAGGTGAGATGTTAGTCGTCCTGTTGTGGTACGACGTAGATAAAACGTCTGTAGTTCCACAAATGTGAAAAACAAATGTACATTATACACTCAATGGGCGAATCTCGTCTCACACCTACACAAAAAACAGTAGTAGCATTTGCGAATAAACACGCACGGGTTTTACCCCATCGGTTGGCATCCCGTGCAAATATCAACACTCGCCCCTGTAAAAGGGGCAAGTGTTGATACTCTCTGAATGATGGTGGAGGGCATTTTCTGCCCAATGTAAAACATTAGGCTGGCCGCCCCCCGCCTGTTAAGAATATTGGCGTTTAGATATGCTCTCCTGCTTACTAGAGAGTGCGCCCAGGATAAATAGCCAAACCTTTTTGGAGTATATAGAGCGCTTCGCGTAGATCGTCTATTTTCAGAACATAGGCTAGACGAACCTCATTTTTCCCTAAACCAGGGGTCGCATAAAAACCAGTAGCAGGGGCTACCATTACGGTTTTCCCGTTGTAGGCAAAGGACTCTAACATCCATTGTGCAAACTTATCGGCATCGTCAATAGGCAATTTGGCAACCGTGTAAAATGCTCCTTTGGGTTTAGGCGAATAGACACCTTCCATCTCGTTAAGTGTCTGAATCATAAAATTGCGTCGCGCAATGTATTCGTCGTAGGCAGCTGCGAAATATTCTTTAGGCGCGAACAGCGCTGCATAAGCGGCATTCTGCCCGATGGATGAGGGACACAAACGCGCTTGTGCAAACTTCGTCGCATTCTTTATGAGTTCCTTGTTACGCGTTATGAGTGCGCCAATCCGTACTCCACACATACTGTAACGTTTTGAAATGGAATCGAAGAGTACGGTATGTTCCTCGAGTTCTGGCAATTGCATTATGGAGTAATGTTTTTCGCCATCGTAGCAGAACTCGCGATAGACCTCATCTGCCATTAAGAAAAGGTCGTGTTTCTTTACGATTGCTCCGAGTTGCTCGATCTCTTGCTGCGAATAGAGATAGCCCGTGGGGTTATTCGGATTGCATATTAGTATGGCGCGCGTACGAGTCGAAATCCGTTTTTCAAACTCTTCTACGGGAGGAAGTGCAAAATCGTTTTGTATGTAGGATGGTATAGGGACAATTTTAATGCCTGCCTGAACTGCAAAACCATTATAGTTGGCATAAAAAGGTTCGGGAATGATAACCTCGTCGCCAGGATCAAGACAGGTCAGAAACGCAAAAATAATAGCCTCTGAGCCCCCGTTGGTTACAATGATATCCTCGGGTGTGAGTTCGATGCCGATGTTTTTGTAGTACTCCACCAGCCCTTCACGATAGTAAGGGTAGCCCGCCGAGTCGGTATATGCCATGGTCGAATCTGCAAGGTTTTTAAGCACATTAAATACCCCCACTGGTGCTTTAATATCGGGTTGCCCAATATTGAGGCGATATACGTCAAATCCGTGCGATTTGGCTATGTTAGCATAAGGTATTAGTCGCCGAATGGGCGATGCGGGCATTTCTTGCCCTTTGCTTGAAACTCTTGGCATTTTTATTTACTCCTTTTTTGTTTGTAACAGTTTTACTGTTCTACACCCATAAGTTTAATCAAGCATTCTTCAAATTCCTTTTAGTCCTCTGAGGACTAAAATTTATTGAAAGTTAGGCTGGTATACAGGAGGCATTTTAGGACAAAATGCAAAGGCATCTTGCCACGTTTTCACCCTATTCACTTTCCAGCTGTGCAGATCGGTCTCTAGATTAGTACACTTGTAAAAAATAGCAGCGCAATCAGCGCAACGCGAAAGATCGGGCATCCCCGCGTCTGCGCTAATATTCAGTTCAGCACACGTAGCAAAGGCTAGGCGCATAGAATTCCATTTCACATCGCCCCATCTGAGCACTTCGCGTAGATAGTCGCTAGAGCCGACAACGTAAAGAGAATCGTAGAGTAAATTCTCCTCAAATTGGGGCTTGTCGCCTATTGCCATCTGAAAACGTTCAAACCCCATGGGCTGTACCTCTACATCATATATACCGCCACGTTCTAGGGTTAGCGCAAGTACTTCTCCGTGCTTGATCGACGCTGTATTCCACGCTCCGAAAGGTTCGTCTTCAAATCTCCAACGAAATTGGTAGTTACCTTGCGCAGGGAAGTACAATATGCACGAATCGGGCACTTCCCAACGGGTTATAAATGTTCTCTTCTCCGAACAACTCGTGCCGAACAAGAGTCCGAAAAGTGCGTATAGTAGGATGCAAGCATTGGAATTGCCTAACATTTCCTCTCATTAAAATTTCTTCAAAACGTGGGCGTGAGCAAGATAGCCGATACTACAAGGTATTCTTTCAGCGCTACTTTTTGGGCAGTGGGACGAAATTATGTTCGGTATTGAGGGGAATCCAATCGCCATCTTTCAACTTAATGTCAATAGCTCCTGGAATAAATTTGTTCGGACTTTTGAGTTTCAAAACGCGCACCGATTCCACCTGATCGGTCGTAAGGCTGCTCAAACGATTCTGAAAATCGGTAGAGAAGTACCGTTTCCCGTTTACATAAATGTTTGGAACACCCTTTTTCCCTTTGATGTAGTAGATGCCTGCCTTTAGCTGCAATGTTGGTTGTTTTTTCAGGAAGGAGGCAAACGATGTCCCTGTCTTTTGTTTGGCAAGCGAGAGGTTCGTAGAGGTGTAGAAATCGGAGCGTATTTTCGTTTTCACATCTGAATTTATGGCACCAATCAGAGCAGGCGGCGTGTCATAACGAAGGCATTTGTAACTCTCGTTTTTTGTTCCGTAGAGTAAGGTCACGATGTACTGCTGTTTGTAGTCTATGGGAGTGCCGCGAAAAGAGAAAAAACCAGCGCCATCGGTCATAGAAATTGCCAAGTATTTTGTTGGATTGCTGGCAAGTGCTAGTACTACGGGAACAAATTTTCCTCGCTGACTCGCATTATCAGTTACACTGCCGTATATATAGCCCTCGAACCAATAGTTTGTGGTTGGTTGTGCTATGCTAAGCAGCGGAAATAGTAGGAACAATATTAGAAGTTGCCAAAAACAGTTTCGCATTTCTTATTCTCCTTTGCTATAAAATCTGGTTTATAAAAGTAATATTTTTTGTGGCAAAATGGCTACCCAATAGCGGGGAACATGCTTAAGATTGTACATGTTTTCAGTACGAAATAGCCTCTAGTCCGAGAAATTGCGCATGACCAAGCTAGTTACTTTCTCGTGTTTTCAATAAAAATGAAGTTTGGGTAGATAACATTTTACCCTACTTGTTACGTAGAAGAGGGTATAACTGTCGGGCTAAAGTGGCAGTCTTGTTTAATGTAAATTATGTGAGGATGAAACGTTGGTACGATTGGAAATTGCGCACAAAGCTTTTGGTGTGTATCGGTTCAATTCTGCTCCTATTTATAGTGATAG
>CAUVMY010000115.1:0-5282 GCA_963552845.1 uncultured Bacteroidia bacterium | reverse complement strand
TGCTTTCCCCTATGTTGTAAGATACGGCTCTTCCCTCAGGAGCAAACTGCAAATTGTCTGCTTCGGGAGGCAGTGTCCATCCCTTACGAAGTGTTTGTGCGTCGGGATCTAGAAAGTACTGTTTATTTTTACTCCATAGTTCTATTTCTCGTGGGGAGAACCAACGATAGCCTTGCCAGCTAGGGATATTGGCATCGTTTTTCTTGAGGAGTTCGGAAAAGTTGGCTAAGGGGTAATCGGTTGTGCTCTTTTCTTCTACAATTTTAAGCGTGTCTCCGCTTACATAACTGTAAGCTTTGCGTGCTGGCACCCAGCGAAATTGTGCTAGGGTTGCGGGTGAGAGGCTTTTCCCGTTGCTTGTTGTGCGGAGTACAGCCTCTTCCATGGTTAAATCTCGTTGTGCCATAAGGAGCGACGAAGTAAGGAATAGAACTACAAGTAGTATTGTTTTAGTTTTCATAGCAGGGGCTATTTCTTTTGTTTCAGGAGCGTCTCAAATACTTTCTGGAACTTCTCTACCTTAGGGGCTACCACCATTCTACAATATCCTTCGTTAGGGTTATTCTGAAAGTAGTTGTTATGGTAGTCCTCGGCAGGATAGAAATTCTTATAATTTTCAACTTGGGTTACAATAGGGCTTGGGTATAGATTCTCTGCTGTTAATAGTTCAATGACCTTAAGCGCCTCGTTACGTTGCTCAGGAGAGTGTGTAAATATAACCGACCGATACTGCGTACCCATATCAGCCCCTTGTCTATTAAGCGTTGTCGGGTCATGCATGGTAAAGAAAACTTTCAGTAGTTCGGTGTACGAAATTTGTTCGGGGTCATACGTGATTTGTATTACTTCTGCGTGTCCTGTTTCCCCCGTGCATACATCGCGATAGGAAGGATTTACTGTGGTCCCTCCGCTAAAACCCGATTGTACCTTTTGCACGCCCTTAAGCTGACTAAACATAGCCTCGCTACACCAAAAGCATCCCATTCCAAAGGTGGCCAACTCCATTTTTTCCTTTCCTCCTGTAAACGATAGCAATAGTAATATTGAGAACAAAATATTCATTTCAAGTCCTGCATTTCTAGCATTCAATGAGTTAGGGGAGCAAGCGCAATGCAATAAATGCACAGGCGCGAGCATCTTCAAGGGCATGGTGGTGCGAAAACTCGAACCCGTAGTAGCCCGCCACTGTATTGAGTCGGTGGTTCTCCAGAACACCCCCTAGCACCCTGCGCGCCGCGATACAGGTGCAGTAGAATTCGTTTGAATAGGTGATATCATAATGTGCGAGAGTTTGTCGTAGGACTGTTGCGTCAAAAGCCATGTTATGCGCTACTAGTGGTAGTTCTCCGATGAAAGGAGCGAGAACGTTCCATACTTCGTTGAAGTGCGGGGCATCTTCGGTATCTGATTTTGAAAGGCCGTGTATTTCGGTATAACGGGGGAGGTAGTAATTGGGGTAGGGGTGGATCAGACTGTAGAAGCAATCGTCTACCTCACCGCCACGTACCCGAACAGCCCCAACACTACATGCACTTGTAAATTTAGGGTTCGCTGTCTCAAAATCTATTGCGACAAAGTCCTGCATCGCTCCGCCTTTTTGTCCTTCAGTCACACAAAGTACGCAATTTTTATCCAATTTATACGCACAAGGCGTGTGTGGGCGTTGTTAAAGAGGAGGTGTATAGGTGATTCGTGGAAAATTAGTAATTATGTGTTTACGATTTTTCGTCGTCACACCCTAAAACGCGATATGAATGCCCAGAAAGAGTAAGAAATTGGTCGTGAAGTCGGAAGTGGATTATTCCTCGCTTCTTTCCTATTTTACGCATATACTTCTCGAGTCGTATTATTTTCCCTTGTTGACGGAACATTGTGTTATGTTCTGTTATCTGGAATCTGGTGTGAGCAATCGCTGGTGGCGTATGCGTGAACAAAATGTGATGCCGTTTTTTGAGGTTTTGTATCAACTGGAAAGGCTTCCTGATGGGGTAGATAAGGAGGAGGAGGAGCGTTACAATATGGAGTATGCTAAGGAAGAGGTAATACAGGAGATTTTGGCATCTGTAAGGCGTAGCGAGATGAGCGAAGCTCAAAAAAAGAATATGGAGTGGCATGTTCGTAGTCTTTTGCAGGATGGTATGAGTATTGAGCCTATAACGCCTAAGGGTTTGGAGGAAGTTGAGGTAGGGGAAGCGCATTCTATTGAGGGGTTGGCGTACAATTCAGTTGAGGGGGCTAATCTGCACGAGGAGGGCGAAGCGGGAGATAAAAAATCGGACAAGTGGCAGGGTGAAGTGCGTAATGAGGTGGAGGTTCTTAGAGCAATTTTACGTGACCAATTGAGTAGAATTGAGGGAGAGGATGAGGATCTGCTACGAATGCTTCGTGTGGCTGTAGAGTCGGAGGAGTATGGCAGCGGAATGGAGGTCGAATCTAATTCTGAGAGAGGTGAGGATGATGAGCATGTATCGTCGATTCTTCTCAATCTGAAGACGATTGAAGAGAAAACGGAAGAGTTGATGCAGTCGTTGGGGAGCAGGAAACATCGTGAGGATTCTGCGCAAAACGAAATTGATTATTTCGACCTTGAAAAGCTTTGTTTTGGCGTGAGTAAGAAGAAGTAGGTGTGTGAAGTGGGGGTATATACGAAATACAAAAATTAGGGAACATGAAATCCCATAAACGCGTAGCTCGTATTTTTGATCGCATTGCGCTAGCTTGCAATTGTAAGGCTTTTCGCGTCGCGCTGTAGTCTCAGATACGTCACTTTTTGTACTGAGAGTGCCGCACAAGCGAGAGGAGGCAAAACGCAATAAGCTCGTTATATTTTTGTGCCTCTTGTACGAGGAATTATAAGATTATTTAATTTATTGATTATCAGCATTAGAAATGTTTCATGCAGCTCTTAATTTTTTTTGCTCTTAACTGTGTGTCAAAAGTCAAAACTTGTGTTTTGCTACGCCCTCCTTGCAATAGCTACTAGACTCAGGCGTCTTGTCAGAGCAAGACGAGTTTCGTAAAAGAGAGACCGAATTTGGGCTCTCTTTTGTTTTTTATACGAGCTATTTTTTACAGGCTCTTATGATGCGTCACTCGTGTCTCTTATGTGGTCAAATAGAATATCTACGAATTTCCCTTCCAATAGAGAAAACAAGATTTTGCGAGTGATTGTTCTCTACCTCAAGCTTTGGTGGGCGAGGTTTTATTTATAACGTGATGCATGGTAGGCGGAGAGTTAAGAGTTGCGTAAAGCGCGGAGTTAATATGAAATAGTGGGGGTTAAAGGTTGATGGCTAGTTCAAAGTTCCAAGAGCGACTTGGTTCGGGAATTCCTAGTGCACGGTAGTAGCTCAAATGGTTGAAATAGCGGGTGTTGGTCAGGTTTCGACATCCGAAACGTATAGAGCATTCGGTTTTTGCTATATCGTGCCGGTAAACAATAAGGGCATCAAAACGTAGGGAGCTTGGTGTAGTTAGTTCGTTTCGTGCAACTCTGTTCTGCTCTGCGGAGTAATGCGCTTCGCCTTCGAGAGTTATTTTTCCGTATTGTTCGTTGAACCAAGGTAGTGTCCAGCTCAGTACGCCGCGCATGGAGATTGGGGGTACAAAGGGGAGTGGATAGCCGTCTGTTAGGTTGTCGAGTATGACGGTGGAGGCATTACCGCTAATGGATAGCGATTGGAGTAGGTGACCGTGTACTTCTAGTTCTCCTCCGTATGATAGTACTTTTGCTTGCGTAAATTGGTAAATCTGACCAGCGTCTGGCAAGAGAGACCAAGTGAGCGATGGGTTGAGAAATATGTAGTTGGAGTAGTAGGCTGTAAATGGATTGATGCCTATGCGCCATTTTTTATAGGTGAGTACGTATTCGAGATCTAGTTGATGCCCTATTTCTGAGTTTAGATTTGCGTCTCCTCTTTCGTGTCGGAATGATCCGTGGTGTACGCCGTTTGCAGCCAATTCGTGTACACTCGGTAGGCGGAAGCTGCGCCCTATATGCAATTTAAGAGCTTGGTGTTTGGTGTAGTGCCATGCGCCTCCTATGGCCCAACAGTAGTTAAAAATCTGGCGTGAGAGTTGCGGACTGAGCTTGGTGTAAGCAGTAATTTGTTCGGGTGTTAGGGTAGAGTTTGCGCTCAAATATTGTGCTAATATGGGATCGTCGTGTTGGTTGATTTTCAATTTTGCTCCGTCGCCTCGTATACCTGCTTCTAGTCGGAGTCTCCTAATGGGTTGCCATGAATAGGTAAGGTAGCCGCCTAAAGTGCTTCGTGTATATTTTGGGAGTAGGAAGCTATAGCCTGCGAAGTGGTGATTTTGGAATTGTGTATCAACCCCTGTTTCGAGTTGCATGTCATATGGGAGTTTCCACAGTATGTGTGGTGAAGCCGAAAATGTAAGTAGACGGAATGAAAGTTCGAGGTCTGGATCTTTTTCAGGGGGACGTTGTGTTGAGTAGTGTGTGTGAAAGGAGGACAATTCGTCACGTGTGTTGTACTGTATGCCGAGATCTAGAAACGCAGTCCAAGGTTGTCCGTGTGGGTTGGTTCGGTAATTGAATATTAGTTTGGAATGGTTGGCGCGCGAGTAGGGGAATTCAATGTTGCGTGTGCTTTTATCAGGCAGGATGCGTTCGAGACTGGGGATGCCGTGTGAGCCTGGGAAAAATCCCATTTTCTGATATACATGGCTTGCTGTGAGAGCAAATACGCCGTAGTAGTTGTCAAGTCCTAGTGTAAGTGTTGCGTCTCGTTCTTTCCCTGCTGTGTTTTTCAGTTTTTGACCGTAAATGGGTAGTTTCTGTGTTAGATAGACTATCGTGTCAGTAGGCACTGCATAATCGCCGAATTCTGTTCCCGTAAGCGTAAACGAGTAAAAAAAATGTTTCCCAGCGTAGGAACTTTTCACCGAAAGTCCTCCCAATTGCGAATTTGAATTGTACCATGCAATTCCTTTTCCGTGAAATCCGTCCACGGGGTGTGGGATGTCTGCGTTGACGACAATGGCACCTCCCATTGCGTCTCCTCCGTAGCGAAGGCTTGTTGCTCCTTTGTATACTCCTACGTGTTCTGCAGACATTTGGTCAAGTTCCAGACCGTGGTCGGCACCCCATTGTTGTCCTTCTTGTTTAACACCTCGGTCTAGGACTGCAATTCGGTTAAATCCCATTCCTCTGATCATAGGTTTACTTGCGCCGTTTCCAATGCTCATAGCGTGTACGCCTGCTATTTGCTCTAGGGTTTGTGCTAGTGTAGTTTGTCTGCGTTGAGAAATGAGTTCTG
>CAUVMY010000114.1:0-5304 GCA_963552845.1 uncultured Bacteroidia bacterium | reverse complement strand
GAAAGTACAACGCTTCGTTTGGCAATTCTACGAAAAGGTGTGTAGTGGTGATGTCGCATCTTTCATGCAGGTAATTTCAGACCTACTCGCGAACATTCCCTATAGTAGCGATTCCAAAGATGATGTACGATGGCGCGAGCAGAATTACCAAATTGCTGTAGCACTAATTTTTCAGTTCATGGGCATGTATACGCAAACCGAGGTCTACTCCGCCAAAGGACGTGCCGATTGCGTAGTACACACAGAGCACATAATCTACATCTTCGAGTTCAAGCTTTGGAGCGCTGGTACAGCCGAGGACGCGCTTACACAAATTCAGGAACAGGAGTACTACAAGCCACTCCGTTTGCAGGGTAAGAAGCTAGTGCTTATAGGTACGAGTTTCGACGAAGAGAAGCGTAATATAAAAGAGTGGAAGTCGCTAGAGCTTTTACTTGGTTAAAATGGTGCGTTGCGTGTAACATCTAGTTGATTTGTCCCACTTTCGGTCTTTTGCTTTTTACCATCTCGCTTTTTATACTTGTGAAAGCTACTGAACACAGTGCCTATTTTTATTGTTTTTTAGAAACCGTATGTTTAAGACAGCAGTCGCCTATAAAGCGCGTTAGGCTATACCGTTTCGCTACCTTTGCACAGCAAAAGTATGTAAAGAGGTAGCTTTCTTACTAAAAGTTACTTAGCAAGGGGGTTACGAGACAATAAAGAGAGGAAATGTTTCGAATTCTGAAGAAAGAGAAGCTAGCACCCGCCATTTACTTGATGGACATCTATTCGCCTCGAGTAGCGGAGTCTGCCCAACCTGGGCAATTCGTCATCGTACGTGTTGACGAAAAAGGGGAGCGTATACCGCTTACCATTGCAGACTACAATAAGGAGACGGGTGCAGTGACCATCGTGATTCAAACGATTGGTGCAAGTACATTTAAGTTGTGCGACTTGAACGAGGGAGATTCGGTTATGGACTTTGTGGGTCCGTTGGGGTTGCCAAGCGATCTGTGTGAGATGAGCGACGACGAGCTTGCCAAGAAGCGAATCATATTCGTGGGCGGTGGTCTGGGGGCGGCGCCTATCTATCCGCAAGTGAAGTACTTGGCAGAGCGCGGCTTCAAACCAGATGTAATTATTGGGGCAAAGACGAAAGATATAGAGATAATGCGTCCTGAGCTAGAGGCGGTGTCTGCAAACTATTGTCAGGCAACGGATGACGGCTCTGACGGATTCCATGGTATGGTGACCGATTGTTTGAAGGATTTGGTGCAAAACCACGGGAAGCAGTACAACCATTGTGTGACGATTGGTCCTATGATCATGATGAAGTTTGTGGCAAAGCTTACCCAAGAGCTAGGCATTTTTACCATTGCTAGCTTGAACACCTTGATGGTAGACGGCACGGGAATGTGTGGTGCTTGCCGCGTTAGCGTGGGAGGTAAGATGCGCTTTACATGCGTTGAAGGCCCAGAATTTGATGCGCACCAAGTGAATTTTGATGAGGCTCTTCGCCGTCAGGGTATGTACCGCGATTTTGAAAAATCGCGCTTAGAAGAGTATAAAGAACAGTGCAAACTAAACTAAGAGGATGGCACAGAAGAAAGATCGTGTTCCCGTACGCGAACAAGAACCCAAAGTTCGAGTACAGAACTTTCAGGAAGTTTGCTACGGCTATAACGTAACCGAGGCACAAGAGGAGGCAACGCGTTGTTTGCAATGCAAGAAGCCTCGCTGCATGGAGGCGTGCCCTGTGAACATACACATCCCGCAATTCATTAAGAAGGTGCTGGAAGGCGACGTGTTGGGTGCTGCCGATATCATTGGTCAAGACTCAAGTCTTCCCGCTGTTTGTGGGCGTGTATGCCCGCAGGAAACGCAATGCGAAGGTTCGTGTATTGTAGGTATCAAGGGTGTACCTGTTGCGATTGGGAAACTGGAACGTTTTGTAGCAGATACGGCTCGTGAACAAAATCACTTCAATTTAGAGTGCGCCCCGAAGAATGGCAAAAAGGTTGCCGTAATTGGTTCTGGACCAGCAGGGTTGGCTTGTGCCAATGACTTAGCGCGTAAAGGGTATTCGGTTACAATTTTTGAAGCATTGCACGAGGCTGGTGGAGTGTTGGTATATGGAATTCCTGAATTCCGCTTACCGAAGGAGACTATCGTAAAATCAGAGATTGACAACTTGAAGAAATTGGGGGTTGAGATTATCACGGACGTTATTGTAGGGCGCACCGTAACCATAGACCACCTTCTTGATGTTGAGGGCTATGGGGCAGTGTTCATCGCTTCTGGGGCAGGTTTGCCTAAGTTTATGAACATCCCTGGCGAGAATTTGAATGGTGTCGTATCGGCGAATGAACTTTTGACGCGTGCTAACCTGATGATGGCGTTCGATAAGAGCTATGATACGCCTATTTACGTAGGAAAGCGTGTAGCAGTAGTTGGAGGCGGTAATGTAGCAATGGATGCTGCGCGTACTGCGGCTCGTTTGGGAGCAGAGGTACATTTGGTATATCGTCGTTCAGAGGCTGAACTTCCTGCGCGTGCAGAGGAAGTGCACCATGCTAAGGAGGAAGGAATTGTGTTTAACCTGTTGTGTAACCCCGTAGAGATATTGGGCGATGACAAAGGCTGGGTTACGGGCATACGTGCAATTCGCATGGAACTCGGTGAGCCAGATGCTAGCGGACGTCGTAGCCCTAAAGAAGTACCTGGGTCTGAGTTTGATATTCCATGCGACGTGGTATGTATGGCACTAGGCACATCGCCAAACCCCATGATAGCGTCTACAACGCCTGGACTAGAGACTAAGAAGTCGGGAGGTATTGTAGCCGATGAAATGGGACAAACATCTCGTAAAGAAGTTTTTGCAGGGGGCGATGCAGTAAGTGGTGCCGCAACAGTTATTCTCGCTATGGGTGCGGGACGCAAGGCTGCAGTGGCGATAGATCAATTTTTGAGTAGCAAGTAGTAGAATCCTTTTAGGATGTTTTTTGGTTTGGGGGCGCTTCCGTAAGGTCGCGCCCTTTTTATTTTAGGTTTGTGCTCGTATCTCGCTTTCTTTCTACATTTACATGCTATTCTTACCAGACAGAAAGAAGATGAGAATTATAGTAGCAGGCATCGGAGAAGTAGGAACCCATCTGGCACACATGCTTTCTGGCGGGGTTGACGATATTATTGCTATTGATCCGCTTCCCGAAAACCTCCACCACCTAGAGAGTATGGCAGACCTCGTTACCATAGAAGGATCGGCTGCTTCTATTGCTGTGCTAAAAGCTGCCGAGATTGAGAAATGCGATCTCTTTATAGCTGTTGCACACTATGAGGAAACCAATATTATATCCGCCATTCTTGCCAAAAAATTGGGTGCAAAAAAAGTGATTGCACGTGTAGATAGCAACGAACTTTTAACACCCGAGAATCAGCAGCATTTCAAAGAGCTGGGTATAGATTTGCTCATCTATCCAGAGAAATTGGCTTCGCAAGTGATTATCGGTCTGCTCGGTTCAATAGGCACAGTAGAATATGTAGATTTTTCTAATGGTCAGCTCGTGCTTGCAGCCCTAAAGGCTGAGTACGACATGAAGTATATCGGGCGCACACTGCAAGACATTGCACGTATGCATCATGGTGATAAATTTCGTATAGTGGCAATTTTGCGTGATGGGAATACTATTATTCCGTATGGCGATGAGATGCTTTTGCAGGGCGATATGCTCTATATCATTTCTAGCAAGGTGGGAATTGCCACTTGGCGCAACCTACTAGGTGCCTCTAAGATGCAGGTGGACAACCTTATGGTGCTTGGTGCCTCGCGTATCGGGATGCGCACATGTCTCGATCTGGAAGGCTCGGTAAAGAATATTAAGCTTATTGAGTCGGATCGTGAGAAGTGTGAGCGTCTTGCCCCGCTTTTTACTTCCACTATATGGGTAAATGGTGACGGACGCGACCGCGAACTTCTCCTCGACGAGGGACTTGAACGTATGGATGCATTCGTGGCTGCCACTGGCAATTCAGAGACGAACATTATGGCCTGTCTAATGGCACGCAAAGCGGGTGTGCCGCAGATTATTGCCGAAGTGGAAAACATTGACTACATCTCGCTTGCCGAGGGGATAGGTATTGATTCTGTGGTTAATAAGAAGCTTATCACGGCATCGCGCATCTTTCAGTTTACCATGGGGAGCAATATTTCTTCTATGCGTTGTCTTACGAACCTCGATGCTGAAGTACTGGAATATGTTGCTTCGGAGGGAGCGCCTGCCACACGCGGACGAATTAAAGACCTGAATTTCCCTCGTCTAACAATAGCTGGAGGTATCATTCGTGGTAATGAGGCATTTATTGCCACAGGTGAAACTCAAATACAAACGGGGGACAGAGTTGTTATATTCACCCTCAACCCCGCACATGACAGACTGGATCGGTTCTTCTCATAAAAAAGCGGGCTAGAACTCCTAACCCGCATTGCAAACTATCGTTTCATATACCATCTTTTCTGGGCTAAAACATCAAACCTATCGAAAAGCGTATACAGTGGTAATTGGGGCGTTCTTTGTTTTGTAAGAAAAAAACCGTATAAGCAATTTCGTAGTAGTCCTCTTTCCCATATCGGAGTCCTAGGTCTATACCCTCGTATAATGAACCTTTTTCTTCGCTAAGCACAGGCGAGAAATAGCCAAATCCGAAAGAAGGTACAAGCGACATCTGTTCGAGAAAAACAACTCGCGAACCTCCATATATTCCTGCGTAAAAACTTCGGAGACCTCTAAAATTGCGAAAACCCTCTATTAGGACATCTTCGGTACCAGTTTTTAGCCCCAGAGAGAAATTATTGCGTGTATAATCGAAGTTGAGTGCTAGGAACGAAAGTTTAGGGGTTGTAGAATACAGAGTACTCAAGCAGATGTTAAAACACTGAGCCGCCAAAGAAAGAGAGAATAGAATTCCACAAATAGTCAGGAGAAACGATTTGCCAGAGAATGTCATCACAATAATTTTCCTGCATACCTACTCACTTGTATTGCAATCCAGAGATTAAAACCCACGCCGCAAATTGGAACTGAGCCCGCGATAAAACCTCCAGCTGCATCAGCTGCCCCTATAATTAGCCATTCCCACCACACTCTTTTCTTTTGAAAATCATCTTCGAGGTTCACTACGTTTGAGTGTTCATGCCAGAAGTTCACAGAATAACGAAAAGTGGAAGTCATCGATAAAAGTTGTTCCTTCTCATATTCAGTCAGAAAGGTCGCAGTACGTATCCCATTATCTACTTCCTTTAAGTAAACAGTTATTTCGTACACG
>CAUVMY010000113.1:0-5305 GCA_963552845.1 uncultured Bacteroidia bacterium | reverse complement strand
GGAACTTGCCCGCCTCAAGATAAAACCTCGAAATATCGAGAACCCGACAGAACATGTAGGACACGAGTCCAACGAACTATTCGTACAAAAAACAGAGACTTCTCTTTTCAATTTAGTACGTATTTGGCACTCTTCTCCCCTTTTTCACGACCAACTGTACAGCGCTAGCAAACGTATACGTGTAGCACTTTTTCTACAATGGACGGGGCTTGCCCCTGTATTCCGCTCCATTTTTCATCTTTTCGGGAGTCGTTTGCGCAAAACCTGCGTAAATGGTCATGCACGCATGTGGCAATTCTCCTTTTATCAAATGGGCTACCTACTAACCGTGTTCCGCATTCCCAATTTGGCAACGACCCATTATACGTTGTCGCAAAAAATCAACAACAATTAACGGACTCTGTCGCATTCTACAAATCCTAAGTTATTATAATGAAGCGTATTACGGTCATCGGAGCAGGTAACGTGGGGGCAACCCTCGTTTACGAATTGGTTAGGCGCTCTCTGGCGCAAGAAATTTTACTACTCGATATCAATGCACCAGCCACTCATGGCAAGGCGCTAGATATGTGGGAGACAAGCCCTTTGCATAATTTTTCTACTCGTGTGCGAGGGGTTGGAAACGACTACGAGGCTACTAAGAACTCGAGTATTGTGGTAATGACAGCTGGACTTGCACGTAAGCCAGGCATGAGTCGGGATGACTTAGTAGAGATCAATGCAAAAATTATGCGAGATGTGGCGGAAAATGTCAAGCGATATTCGCCAGAGGCAATTCTAATAGTGGTCACCAATCCGTTAGATGTTATGACATACGCCGCCTTTTTAGGTACGGGCTTCCCTCGCCAACGGGTGTTTGGTATGGCAGGCGTACTGGATACGGCTCGTTATCGCTCGTTTATCGCAGAAGAGCTTAACATCTCACCACGAGATATTCAAGCCATGCTTATGGGCGGACATGGCGATTCAATGGTACCATTACCGCGCTATACGACCATCAGCGGAATTCCTATCTCCGAATTGTTACCCACAAATAAGCTCAACGCCATTGTAGAGCGCACCAAACAAGGGGGCAAAGAACTCGTAGATCTGCTTGGGGTTTCGGCATGGTATGCACCAGGCGCAGCAGCAGCCGAGATGGTAGAAACCGTTGTACGGAACGAACGGCGCGTTTTGCCAGTTTGTGCTGCTCTGGCGGGAGAATACGGTCTTAGCAACCTACACCTCGGAGTACCCGTAATCTTAGGGGAAAAGGGGGTAGAAAAAGTTATCGAACTCAAGCTTGATGCGAGTGAGTTAGCGCTCGTACACAAATCTGCCGAATCGGTAAAAAAGGTGATGAAGCAGCTTGATGCGATGAACATTTTCTAGGCAGATTACAATCTCAAACTGCGAGGGAGTTAGCAAGAGCGTCTCCCTTGCAATTTTGCTCTGTATCTTCGCAAAAAAAACAGGAGGCGAAACAGCAAAGCAACTAAATCTTCCGAATATCGTAAACTAAAAAGCGGGCTGTCTACAAAAGAGGCTCTTTGAGGGAGAGGCAGCTTGGACATTATTAGCGGGTCTAAATATGAGGCGTAAATCTACAACCTTTCTCTTCTCATTCGTAGCAATCGCCCTAATGGTCATTAGTACCCATCTCAGCGCACAAGAGATAGTGACGGTAGGTGGCAGACGCTACATTAAGGTAATCCAACCTATGGAGCTCACTGGGCGGGAGTTGAACACAAGCCGTATGTACTCAATGGCAGATGCAGTGCGCTACTATTCAGGAATTCAGCTGAAAGACTATATGGGGCTGGGCGGGTTTAAGACCATCAATGTACGCAGTCTGGGGTCAGAACGTATGCGTGTTTTCTACAATGGCATCGAAATATCCAATGCGTTGAATGCTCAAGTTGATCTGTCACGCTTTACCATGGATAACGTGGGTAGCCTTGCGCTTTATAGCGGACAGAAGGGCGATATCTTCCAATCAGCCTCCGACTATGCGAGTGCTGGTAGCCTTTACATCACTACGAGACGCCCCCATTTTATAGATTCCACAAATACAAATTTCCGAGTTGCAGTCCGCGGTTCTTCGTTCTATGGCATCAACCCGAGTGTCCTCTACGAACACGATCTGGGGAATTACATCACAACCTCGCTGAGCCTCTCAGTAGACCGAAGCGCTGGTAACTATGAATTCCGCTATCGGCGCAAGAACTCAAGCGGCAGTGTAGTCTACGACTCTATTGCCAAACGCAATAATAACCGTATAAACTCTGCGCGCGTGGAAGGCGCTCTGAATGGAATTTTGGAGAACGGACTCTGGAGCGTTTACGTATATCACTATACCTCCGACCGTGGAATACCTGGACCAATCGTAAACAATATTTGGTATCGAGGAGAGGAACTTACCGAGCGCAATAGTTTTTTGCAAGGGAACATGAAACTAGACGTATCGGAGCAATATCGTACTCAGTTGAACTTCAAATTGGGGTACGACTATCTGCATTACGAGAATAAAGACGATCACTCTGCTAACCTAGACGAATCGTTCCGACAGTTTGAGGGATATCTCTCTACGTCGCATCTCTATAAAATTTACGAGGACTGGGTAGCCACGTGTGCTTACGATTTGCATTACAACAACCTTATAAAACGTAACGAACAAACATTTCAAGAACCCTTGAATTTTACCCGTCCGTGGCGTCTGAAGCACTTATTTTCGTTTGCCACACAGGGTGCTCTGTACGACCTTCAGGGGCAAGCAAGTGTACTGGGGACGTATGTCAATAACTTTGAACGCGATAACAAAAACCGACAGTACGAAGATGAGTGGGCAATAACGCCTGCACTGCTACTTTCTTACTCTCCCTTCCGGTATACCGATTTCGCGATTCAAGCTTACATAAAACAGTCCTACCGTGTACCGAGCTATAGCGACCGCTATGTATCTTCCATTGAAGGAACGCGTTTGCAACCCGAGAAGATGCTACAGTATTGTTTAGGTCTTAACTACTCTAACAAGACAGATGGATCGATACGACGCTATGGTGCAACGATAGAGGGGTATTATCATGACGTGCGGAACAAGATTATTGCCTACCCCAATGGTTCGCTCTATCGCTGGTCTATGGCAAACTTGGGGCACGTACAAATCATCGGGGGGGACGCAAACCTCTTTACCACAGTACGACTCATAGAAGAGTACGACAACCAGCTAGACATTACGGGCAAAGTGCAGTATACATACCAACAAGCCCGCGATATCACAAGTAAATACGATACCTACTACGAACACCAAATTCCGAATATTCCTTGGCACAGTGGTTCGGCTATTCTCAATATAACATGGCGCGGCTGGGCGTTGAACTACAGCTTCCTATATGTGGGTGAGCGCTACAGTCGACAAGAAAATATAGCCTATTACAAAATGCAACCGTGGTATACACACGATCTTTCGCTCATGAAACAATTTCGCCTCGGCAACTGGAATCTGCGTGCCATGCTCGAGGTGAACAATCTACTCGGGCAAGATCATGAAATTGTATCGAACTACCCAATGCCTAGTCATTTCATACGCGCAACCATTGCGGCAGAGATCTAGAGATGCGAGTCAATATATCCTTCACACTTGTTTTTTTGGCGATAGGGATACTCTTGTCCTCTTGTCGACGCGATGAAGTTTTTGTTTACTCACAGCAGGAATTGATAAATACAACTCCAGAAGAAGATCCCGAAATTGTAGGACTGTACATACTTAATAGCGGGGTAAAGGGGAATAATGAGGCAACGCTAGACTACTTTGATTGTCTTACGAGCATTTATCACCGCAACATCTATGCAGAACGAAATCCCGATGCACTCCCTAATTTGGGCGA
The DNA here is from genome assembly GCA_963552845.1 of uncultured Bacteroidia bacterium. GTDB lineage: Bacteria > Bacteroidota > Bacteroidia > Bacteroidales > CAJPTX01 > Bacteroides_D. Next base: position 1,439 of record CAUVMY010000113.1, on the reverse strand, counting down.
CAATGGTACAGACTTGGCAGTAGCAGATGGGAAGTTGTACGTAATTCTCTCAGGCTCACATCGTCTAGAGGTATTCAACGTGGAAAATACACAACGCTTTGCAACCCTATCGATCAATAATCCGCGTCGTATATTGCTACACGACAACTATGCTTACATCACCTCCTACCTCAAGCAAAAAGAACAGAAATATGGAGAACTCCCTTTGGGCGAGCTCGTTCGTATAAAGACGGATGATTTGACCAACATTCGCAAGATCACCTTAGGCTGTCAGCCCGATGAGATGTTATATTTCGTTTCAGGAAACGAGAGCACGGGCGACGAGAAAGAGACACTGCTCCTTGTATCGAATACAGGAGAGTATAACTCTCCGCACTTCGATAACCGCATATCTGTTGTAAATCTAGACAACTTTGTACAGACTAGTTATATACATACGGGCACATCGCCGCATTGTCTGGCTGTTAGCGGACGCTATTTGTATGTAGAGACCTCGGGGAACTACAAAGAAGAACCTCCCCAGCTTTGTATATTGCGCGATAGGAGCAACCTCAACATCTTTACACGCGATACGGTACGCAATTTACCATCGCTCTCCTTCGTTCAGGTGGATGATACTTTGTTTATGATAAAAGGGCGAAGAAACCAGTTTGGCGATATCTTGGAGCGCGATTTTGTGAAATACAGTATGAAGGCGGACGACATTGTAGATCGTTTTGTTGCCGACGGTACGGAAACGCAGATAGAAACTCCAACCAGTGTGGCAGTGCACCCCGTTACACACGAGATCTTTATCACAGACGCACGTCGCGGAACTTCCAGCGGATTGCTCTACTGCTATACGCCAGACGGACGACAAAAATGGAAAGTAAAAACTGGGATTGCACCTTGTAAAGTAGCCTTTGTAAAGAAATGACATTCCTACGCACTCGTTTTACCCTCTTTGCCCTTTGCGCTACTGTTTTGCTCTTTTACGCATGCCGAAAAGAGGAGATCCCGTCGCTGAGTCTGGGTGTTCTTGATACCTACCAAGGTACGCGTTTGCAGCCCGTATACGTTACCTGTGGTCTTGATCGCGGGAACTTTGAATGGCGTCTGACACATTTTGTGGATGCAACTGGAGCAGAAGAAGACAAAGATGAGCTTGTTTCCACGCAACAAAACTTGGTTGTCGTCCTAGATAAAGTGGGAGACTACACGTATACCTTTACGTACGAAGAGAATGGGGAAGTAATAAAAAAGACTTTTCGCATCCAGATTGCCGATGAGATTATTAGCTATAGCCCCTACATTGCCGACGTAATAGAGTATATCCCTGCACCAGGTCGTTTCGTGAACAGTTACTTGGGTTACGCCAGCACGCCTCCCAATACCTACGAAGAGGTACTGGCACGTTGTAAAACTATTATTTGCGGCTCAAAAATCAATAAGGCAATCTC
>CAUVMY010000112.1:0-5338 GCA_963552845.1 uncultured Bacteroidia bacterium | reverse complement strand
CTTTTTCCCAAGTAAAGCGGTGTGTAAATTCATTTACGTTGAAAACTGTTTCATTCGTACTGGGTAGGTGCTCCGCATAGGCACAATAGTCGCGCAGATTTTGATAAAAGCGCATTATTTCCTCCTCCGAAAAGCGCTGTGCCTGCAGTTGTTTCCATCCTGTTTCAATCTCCTCTTTGCGATAAAGTAGTAGAGCAAGTGCGCCTTTCCCATCGCGACCGCCACGCCCAGCTTCTTGGTAGTACTCTTCGAGTGAGGGAGGTGTGCCGAAATGAAGGATTAAGCGTACATCGTTTTTATCAATCCCCATTCCGAAGGCATTTGTGGCTACCATTACACGCACTTTGCCTAGCATCCATGCCTCTTGGCGCTTCTGTCGTTCGCTTGCAGGTAAACCTGCATTGTAAGCAAGTGCAGAAATTCCTGCTTCTCTAAGTGCCTTTGCCACAAGTTCGGTACCTAACCGAGTGCGAATGTAAAGAATCGCAGATCCGTCTATCTTTTGTAAGATATGTATAGCACGTTGTTCTTTCCGTTCTTCTTCAATTACGGCATATTGTAGCCCTGGGCGCTTAAAAGAGGCGGAATAGACCTTCGGAGTGCGTAATTCGAGGTTTGAGATAATATCTTTTACAACGAGCGGGGTAGCAGTTGCTGTTACGGCTAATATGGGAACATTCGGTAGCAATTCGCGCAGCAATGCGATTTTGCGATACGGGGGACGGAAATCGTGCCCCCATTGTGAGATGCAGTGTGCCTCGTCGACGGCAATGAGGCGAATATTGAGCTGCGGGAGGTATTCTAAAAACGAAACTGTCTGAAGGCGTTCGGGCGAGAGGTAAAGAAATGAATAAATGCCGAGCATGGCATTGTTAAGCCGAATGGAGACCTCGCTAGGTGTAAGCCCTGAATGGAGTACAGTAGCGCGAATACCGCGGTGCAACAGAGCATTTACCTGATCTTCCATGAGGGCAATGAGAGGCGTAATGACGAGAGTTAGTCCACCGCGTGCAAGCCCTGATACTTGATAGGTGATAGACTTTCCTCCTCCCGTAGGGAGAAGCCCAAGTGTATCGTGCCCTGCGACTACGCTACTAATAATTTGTTCTTGTTGCAGACGAAAACCGTCATGGCCCCAGTACTCTTTAAGGATAGAAAGAATACTGTCCTGCCTCATCGTGTTTCTTCCTTTTCGCGGAGTCCTGCTATTGTAATGAGTTCGTTGAGTTCAGCAAGCGCTTGTAAAGGTGTCATTGCATCGGGGTTATATGAACCGAGGCGTTCGCGGAGCGCTTTTAGGGTAGAATCCTCTTTAGGCAGAAGAATGCTTGTATCGGTTGCGGCGGCATCCTTCAGGGCATCTGCCTCGTTGTGGTGTTGCCGATTTTGTTCTAGGAGTTTCAGTACTACTTGTGCCCGTTGTACTACGCGCAATGGCATGCCCGCTAGCCGTGCTACGTGTATTCCAAAACTGTGCTCGCTGCCCCCTGCTTCGAGTTTACGAATAAAGAGCACTTGCCCGTCTACTTCGCGTACCGAGACATGGTAATTCTTAATACGTGCGAACTGTTTCTCCATCTCATTCAGTTCGTGGTAGTGGGTTGCAAAGAGGGTTTTGGGGTGTCCGTAGGGGTTTTCGTGTAAATATTCTGCCATAGCCCATGCAATGGAGATGCCATCGTAGGTGCTTGTACCGCGTCCAATCTCATCGAGAAGTATGAGACTGCGTTCGGAGAGGTTGTTCAAAATACTCGCCGCTTCCACCATTTCCACCATGAAAGTAGACTCGCCCATGGAGATGTTGTCGGAGGCACCTACGCGTGTAAATATTTTATCTACTATGCCAATGCGAGCCCGTTTTGCGGGTACGAATGCCCCAGCTTGTGCCAAGAGTACGGCGAGGGCTGTCTGTCGGAGTAGAGCAGATTTACCCGACATGTTCGGTCCCGTAATCATCAGGATCTGTTCTCCCTCTGAGTTGAGGTGTATAGTGTTGGGTACGTAGGTTTCGCCTACTGGCAACACGTCGGCTATTACGGGATGCCATACTTCCTCGAGGTCTATTTGTAATGACTCGTCCATTACGGGACGTACCCACTCCTTTTCATTAGCAAGCGTGGCAAAGCCATTGAGTACGTCTATTTGCGCAAGGAGCTCCGCATTGCGCTGGATGGTATCCACGTATCCTAAAAGATCTTGCAAAAGTTTATTGTAAAGCTCATCTTCAATAGCTAGGATGCGTTCTTCTGCACCGAGTATTTTCTTTTCAAATTCCTTGAGTTCGGGATTGATAAAACGAGCTGCTTGCACAAGCGTTTGGCGTTGTTCCCAGTCTTCTGGAATGCGGTCTAGTTGCGTTTTTCGTACTTCAAAAAAGTAGCCGAATACGTTGTTAAACCCAATTTTAAGGTTTGCGATACCTGTACGGTAGATTTCGCGTTGTAGCATCTCATCAAGGCGCTCCTTGCTATGGTTCTTGAGGTTGCGTAGTTCGTCGAGTTCTGCGGAAACGCCTTCGGCAAATACATCGCCTTTACCTAGGTTCGCAGGGTTGGGAAGCAGTTCGCGTGCTATACGTTCGGTGAGTTCACTACACGGCGCAAGGTGCGTAGCGAGAGCTTCGAGTGCAGGTTCGTTTATTTTTAGCGCGAGTTTTTTAGTGGGTTCAACCTGTTGCAGCGCCTGCCCCATCCGTACAATTTCGCGGGGTAGTATGCGCCCCATTGCTACTTTTGAGGCAATGCGCTCAAGGTCTCCTATTGACTCTAGGTGTGATGTAAGTTCGTAGTGTATTTCCAATTGTTTTGTGAAAGCTTCCACCACCTGATGGCGGCTCACAATCTCATCGAGCTCTTTTAGGGGCATAGCCAACCAACGACGCAAAAGCCGTCCTCCCATAGGGGTTTTGGTGCGGTCTACTGTCCCCACAAGCGTCCGACCGCCTTCTCCCGTAGAGTTGAAGATCTCCAGATGGCGTAACGTAAAGCGGTCTATCCAGACGTACTTGTCTTCTTCAATGCGCGTAATGTGGGTAATGTGTGATAGGCTAGAGTGTTTGGTTAGATCGAGGTAAGCCAATATTGCACCAGCCGACGAAATACCATTGGTAAAGTGCTCTATGCCCAGTCCGCGCAAACTATTTGTAGCAAAATGCTGTTGTAAGCGTAAGGTGGCATCGGGGAGTGCGTAGGCCCAGTCGTCGACTTTGGTGAGGTAGAAGCGTGAACTGAAATCGGGCGCGAGGTGCTCGTATTGGTTGCGTGCAATAAGGATTTCGCGGGGTTGGAAGTTCGCCAAAAGGCGGTCTATGTAGGTGTTATTCCCCTCGGCGATGTAGAACTCTCCTGTGGAGATATCTACCCATGCAAGCCCGATCTGGGTGGTGGGAAAGTAGAGAGCCGCGAGGTAGTTGTTTTCACGTCGGTCTAATACGCTATCGTCTGTCACAACACCAGGGGTAATAACCTCAATAACACCGCGTTTGACGAGTTTCTTAGTGAGCTTCGGGTTCTCCAATTGTTCGCAGATGGCAATACGTTTTCCCGCACGTATGAGTTTAGGCAGATAGACGTCTAGGGCATGGTAGGGGAAACCTGCCAAATCCATCTCAGAAGCAGCGCCATGCGAACGCTTGGTCAGGGTAATCCCTAAGATCTCTGAGACTTCGATGGCGTCGGCATTGAACGATTCGTAGAAGTCCCCCATGCGGAAGAGGAGCAACGCGTCGGGGTACTGCCGCTTCATATCGTTATACTGCTTCATCATCGGAGTCTCAACGGGCGCGTCTGGTGGTAGGTCAAACTGCAAAGGCATTTTTTTGTAAACGTTATAAACAAAAGTACGCACTTTTGCCGTCTGTGCCAATCGTGCCTGTTTTCCCACCTATTGGCGCTGTTTTTCATAATCAGGAAGGATTTTCAGGAACGTTCCCATTTTGCACTTCCTTCAATCAGCCCTTGAGTAATGGGAATGTGAGCAGGGTAATGGATTAGAGTTTTTTGCCGCAGCTTGCATTTCAAAATCAGAAATGGGGCAACAAAGACCTTAACGGTAGAAAAGATTGATAATTAAACTTGTGGGGGCGAAACTAGATTCGCCCGAAATACGAGATGTAAACGGGCATCGCTTTACGGCGAAGTTCGTTTTTTGATTGTTTTTCGCCCAACGTTTCACATTGGGCTAACGCTACTCACCCGCGCCATTCGGCGGGGTTCTATTACGGCGTGCCATGGCGCGCCGCTACACGTACTAATGTGTTTTGTATGGGCGATGGCGTGCCTCGCCCGAAATGGCTCTCCGCATTTCTTGATCGCATTGTTGTGCCAACCGCTACATTTCTGATGTTTTGTCATAGTAGATATTGTGTTAAAAAAAACTAACGAATATGCATAAGATATCATTATCTTTGTGAGCGAGGGGAAAGTGTTGACGGATTGCTTTGGTGTGGGGTTTGGCTCACTTTTCTATATAGGTGTGAGTTAAGAATAGAATGATGGCTTTCAGATGACTCCCTAGTTTGGTATGTTGAAATTTTTAAATCCTTATGCTATGCGTACAAGACAACTATTGTGTTTTTTAACAGCTGCCCTCGCGTTGCTGTTATTCTCTTTTGCCAGCTATGGCGAAGGTCGTCGTACCTTCATCACCCGCTGGAAGGGAGAGGCGCGAAAAGAACTCAATATTCCGATTAACGGTCGGAATTATAAGCTTATAATCAAAAAAGCCTCTGACGGGAGCGTGCTGGTAACAAAGAATGATTGCTACTATACATATAGTTACACCCCTTCCGAAGACGGCGAATTGTTGGTAGAAGCAGGACCAGAGGGAGTAAGGTCTATCAGAATGCGAGATGGGCAAGAATTAGGTAGTTCCGAAGCGCTTTTGCGCGTGGAACAATTCGGTACGGTACAATGGCAGACGATGAAGAAAGCTTTCCGCGGTTGTAAGAATATGCAATTTGCAGAAGGTATAGATACTCCAAATTTGAGCAAGGTAACCGATATGAACAATATGTTCTCTGGTTGCTCTTCCTTCAATCAGCCTTTGAACAATTGGGATGTGAGCAAGGTGACCGATATGAGCAACATGTTCTACGGTTGCTCCGCCTTCAATCACGACCTCGGAATGTGGAAGTTGGAGAAGTGCGAAAAACTAGGTCTTGATAATTGCGGCATGAACGTAGAGAACTACAGCAAGAGTTTAGCGGGTTGGGCTGCACAAGCCAATATAAAGCAGGGATTGAGTTTAAGTGCAGAAGGATTAAAATACAATGCTAGTGCTAAAGCGGCACGGAAGCAGTTGATAGAAGGAAAGAATTGGCGCATAAGAGGCGATTTTG
>CAUVMY010000111.1:0-5345 GCA_963552845.1 uncultured Bacteroidia bacterium | reverse complement strand
GTAATTTAAGCGAAGCGCTGCCTTGGGCTAGATTGTGCTGCACTTTCAGTTCGAAATACAGGGCTTCATAGCTAAACGGGAAGTAATGAAGTGAAGTATGTAGCGTCGCGCCATGGCGCGACGCCAATAAATACAACGGGCATGACTTTCGATGCGTGCCCGTTTTTGACTGGTTTTCCTATCTTTCTTTTCTCAAATATTCTATTAGAATTAACTACTATAATTTTTCTAGTACCGAAATATGTTATATATTTGTAGTGTTTAGAATACACTGAAAACAATAGAACTCCGTACGACAATGAAATTCGTGAAACAAATTAGCCTAGGCGACCGCATATTTGCGGTGGAAGAAGACGCGCTGCTACTACTGGAGAACTACCTGCAAATGATTCGGCGTAAATACGCCAACGCACCAGACGTGGCAGAAGATTTTGAGAGTCGCATATCTGACTACCTCTGGGAATGGCGTGCCTCGCACAATTGGGTGGTACGCGCAGAAGACGTGCAACGTGTAATAGCAATACTCGGCAATGCGAACGAGTTTGATACTTCTGAGCAACGCTCTTTTACAACCTCTGACACACCGAAACATTTCTACCGCGATCTCACTAATCGGAAGATTGGGGGCGTATGTGGTGGACTTGGGCATTACCTCAACGTAGATCCGCTCATATTCCGCCTAATCTTCGGTATTGGGCTGCTATTCGCCTTTACAAGTTTTTGGGTGTACCTCATTATATGGGTAGTAACCCCTGCTAAACAATTCCCCTACGAAAATTAGATGCACTACTGAGATGAAAGAAGAAACAAATGCTAAATCTGCCATGCAGCGTAGCCTCATTGAGCTATGTACACTCGCCATACTCGCCAAGCACGATGCCTATACCAACGACATTGTACAGCTGCTACGCGACAACGACATCATCGTCGTTGAGGGGTCTATATACCCACTACTTTCCAATCTCAAGAAATTGGGGCTGCTCTCATACCGTTGGGAAGAGTCGGCACAAGGACCACCGCGCAAGTATTACAACCTCACCGAAGAGGGGAAAAGCTATTTCGCACATTTGTGCGCTGACTGGGACAAGTTGGTTGCCTCGGTAGATTTTCTACTCGGGCGTACGACAACAAAGACGAGCCAAGAGAAGGTTGAAAACTAAGAAAAGAAATAAGATGGAATCCATTGTCAATATCAGCTTAGCGGGGAGCTACACCTTCCCAATAGAAAGTAATGCTTGCCGAGTACTCCAAGAGTACCTGGAGACCTTACAAGATCGCGTCAAAGAAGGCGAGGAGGGCAAGGAAATCCTGCAAAGCATAGAAGAGCGTATCGTAGAGCTTTTCTCGGAATATACACAAGAAAAAACGCCTGTAACACTCGCTACTGTACAAAAGGTAATTCAGACCATCGGCTCTCCCGACGACATCTTCCAAGACGAAAAAGGTACCGGCGCTAATAACCGAACTGCACGTACCGGATCCATGTATCGGGCACGTCTTTATCGCGATCCCGACAAGCGAGTGCTTGGAGGTGTTTGTGCGGGACTAGCAGCACGCCTAAACCTGCCACCATGGTTAGTACGTATTCTTTTTCTTGTATTCGCCTTTTTCTACGGCATCACCATCCTTATCTATATAGTGTTGTGGATAGCGATACCCAAAGCGCGCACGCCTTTACAAAAGATGGAATTGCACCAGGAGCCCATTACCTTTTCTACTATTGAAGGCTCTGTACGCAAAGAATACCAAGCAATGCGAGAGAACCGTAACACAAAAGAAGGGAATGGTATTGGCAACTTCTTCTCAAGTCTCGCGGTACTACTCGGTTCTATAGCATTGGCAATTCTAAAATATAGCATCTATGTGGTTGGCGGTTTACTCATTGTAGGGAGTATTGTTAGCGTCTTAGCGCTCGCAATCGGTCTAATCACAGGCTGGGCATTCATTGGATCTGAGTGTGCTTGGGGGCACTTCTTGCATCGCGATATCATTTTCAGTGCTCTTATTACACAAAATGGTTCGTTATCGCCCATTCTCTTTTTCTCGGCTCTCTTATTTCTCCTCTTACTCGCTTTCTTTCTAGGAATCTACTGCCTTATCAAACGCAAAATATTTCTCAAGATAAGCGCTATAACCTTCGTACTGTGGCTGTTGTCTACCGTCGGGTTAATACTGAATATTGCAGGGACTGCTATGCGGTATCGCTCGCACTCAGAGACCGAGACGCAGTATAGATTGGAGCTGAAACCCGCCGATACGCTTGTACTTGCTCCGTTCACAAACGAAAAAAGAGAGCTACAAAAGCCTCTAGGCAATACGTCGTTCCACGATCTATGGAAACGCCGAAAAGCATTTCGCGAAGAGATGAGCATGCAGGTAAGAATTGAGCCTACCTCAGAACCGTATGGTTACATAGAAGTGGAAAAGGAAGCACGCGGCGCGACAATAGACGAATGCGAAATGCTGATAGATGCAATGCACTACGAACCCATAATTCGTGGAACACGTGTAGAGTTGCCTGCCTGCTACCAACTTACGGATACAGACCTCTCACACGCAATTTGTACGAAAGTAACCATCTATGTACCGAGCAATACTTACATTCGTTTTGATGGGCAACTTCCTTGGTCATACGTCGGGTGGGATATGAGACTACGACGTAGTTCGCAACTCGCGAAAAAGATTTGGTATAACTCTGGCACGTATTTTGTAGTTAGTACTAGTGAACCGTTTGATTCTCTTATTGAAGATATTGATACCAGAATCGAGTAGGACGCGCGTAGCACTTTTAGCTACCTTCTACTCAACTATTCGTTAAGGGTGCTCCTTTGGGAGTGCCCTTTTTCTTTACAAATGGTTTCGTTGAACAATGATACGAAGATGACACGTCGAATAGTAGACCCGACGTAAAATTTCCCTAATCCCATGAAAAAAGGCGCAGCACATAAAAGTACTACGCCTCATTATTCCTCGTCTTACTAAGACTAACGCCTCTTTTTCTTTGCATGCATCGCACCGCCGCCCTGTAGTTTGCTTACGGAGTGAAGCATCTTACGCATCTGATCAAATTGTTTGAGCATGCGATTTATTTCCGCAATGTCGCGCCCACTTCCTTTGGCAATTCGCTGCTTGCGCGACGTGTTTAGAAGCTCAGGGCGCTGACGCTCTTGTGGTGTCATCGAATAGATCATTGCCTCTACGCCCTTAAAGGCATCATTGTCTATATCTACATCTTTCAACGCCTTTCCAGCCCCAGGCAACATCCCAATCAAATCCTTAATGTTCCCCATCTTTTTCAACTGATGGATCTGGGCGAGAAAGTCGTTAAAATCGAACTGATTTTTATCTATCTTCTTTTGAAGCTTTGCGGCTTGCTCCTCGTCGTACTGCGCTTGTGCTCTTTCAACCAACGTAACAATATCGCCCTGCCCCAAAATACGGTCAGCCATACGCTCTGGGTGGAACACATCAAGCGCATCCATCTTTTCGCCTGTCCCCACAAACTTTATGGGCTTCTTAACCAGTTCGCGAATCGTAAGCGCCGCTCCACCACGCGTATCGCCATCCAATTTGGTTAGTACTACCCCCGTAAAGTCCAAACGATCATTGAAGGCAACTGCCGTGTTTACAGCATCTTGCCCCGTCATCGCATCTACCACAAAGAGGGTTTCGCACGGCGTGAGAGCATTCTTGAGGTTTGCCACCTCAACCATCATCTCTTCATCTACCGCCAAACGACCTGCCGTGTCGACTATTACAACGTTGCAACCTCTCTGCTTCGCAGCTTGTACGCCTTGGCGCGCTACAGCTACCACATCTTTATTGCCCACTTCGGAGTAAAAAGGCACTTGCACCGAATCGGCTACAACCCCCAACTGGTCAATAGCTGCAGGACGATAAACGTCGCAAGCAACGAGAAGCGGCATCCACTGTCCTGAACCTTTAAGACGATTTGCCAGTTTACCGCAGAAGGTCGTCTTACCAGAACCTTGCAAGCCTGCTACCAAAATTACAGCAGGGCTACCCGTTAATTTCAGATCCTGTGCCGTACTTCCCATAAGGGCAGCAAGCTCATCGTGCATAATCTTGATGAGCAATTGACCAGGTTGCACCGCTGTAAGTACTTGTTCACCGAGAGCTTTTTCGCGCACCCGATCCGTAAATTCCTTTGCAACCTTATAACTAACGTCGGCATCAATCAGTGCACGACGTATGTCACGCACCGTTTCGGCTACGTTAAGCTCCGTTATACGACCCTGACCTTTTAATAGCTTAAATGACCGCTCAAGGCGTTCTGATAGATTCTCAAACATGGAATTTGCGACTTTTTCACGCACGAAGGTAGCAAGTTAGCACGAGTTGCACACAGAGCACATTGAATTCAGGCAACAAAAAAGCGCAGCACACGCTACGCTTTTATATTCGCTCACAACACTAATCACATCCGCACTAATCTACGAGACTTTTGTATCGGGCTTATCCCGTACAAAAATTAGTAAATAATCTCTGTATCAATTCTCACAGCACTAGCGTTTTTGTTTACGTGCCTCTTGGCGTTGTTTCCCCTCTTCTCTTTTCTGCTGGCGCTCCTGAGCTTTCTGTTGCTTCTCGTTTATACTCTTCTGAAGCTTTACATAATCCTCTTGCGCGCGTTCTACCGCCTTTTCTGCGTTCTTTTTATCGGTGTGCGCCTTTTTAGCCATCTCTTTAGCACGACGTTCGTTTTTTAGCCCATTCTCGTAGAAACGCTGTGCCGATTTTCCACGACGATCAAGATCTCGAATACGCGCATCTATTTCTCGCTCTATGTTCCGATACTCCGTACGCAAAGAGTCTAAAGCAGCATCGCTAGCATTGTTTACATCTTTACGGGCACGCTTCTCAGCATCAAACTGCGCACGTTTGATACTCTCCTCCTCTGCCCCAAGAAGTTTAAGCGAATCCTCCGCCATACGGATTACATCGCGTGCAGCCTCCACCGCCGAGTCGGCACGACGTGCATTCGCGGCAAGATCATCAACCTTTGCACGCAGCCTGTCTATCTTATCCTGCGCCTTGAGTAAACGCGCGTCTTGTGCCACAGACAACCCTGACAGAAGCACCAAACAACTCAAAAGAAAAATAACACGTACCCGCATAATACTAATTACAACAAATCGCTTGCCAACTCAGCCAACTCACTACGCTCGCCACGCACCAAATTGATATGCGCAAACGCGGGCTGTCCGTGCATCCGTTCGGCGAGGTAGCTCAAACCATTAGAACGCGTATCTAGGTAGGGGTGGTCGATCTGATAGATGTCGCCTGTAAATACAATCTTCGTACCCTCACCCGCACGGGTAATT
>CAUVMY010000110.1:0-5357 GCA_963552845.1 uncultured Bacteroidia bacterium | reverse complement strand
CGTCTTTCGACTGCTCCTCCGATATCTTTACACGTTCCAACAGAGCATAAATCTTGCCGATTTGCTCGTACCACAGAGGATTATGTGTAAAGAAAGACTCCATTGGGTTTGTAGCCGTTTTGATTTCTTGCCTTCACAAAATTGAAACTTTTTCCAAGAACGAAGGTTTTGCACGCTACATGCTACTACCAATTCCCCGATTTGTAATATCTGGCTGTTATATCAAACCGGAAGCCCAAATTCAACTCATTAAGTAAGGTTATTTGCGCAATGGTATTGTCTCTCATATAGAACTACTTGCAACACTATTGCATATGTTTTTTGTCCAATTGTTGGCGGATTTTGCACAAAACTTCCCGTTGCAATAAAAAAAGTTTGAACTCCCATTTTTTTCTTCTTTCTTGCCCCTTTCTATGAAAAATGAGGCTAATTGCAATAACTGTGCACATTTTAAGATGGTATTTATTTGTTATTTATACCGCTTCTATTTACATTTGTTCAAAACAAATACTCATCTAATACCATAGGAGATTTGCGATGAGCTATATAGAACGTATCAATCTATTTTTTGGGCGCTATGCCAGTTGGAGTATACGCCACCGTTGGGCGGTACTCTTATGTACTCTTGTAGCCATTATAGCTATTGGTTTTGGGCTGCCGCGTTTTCGTACCAGTTCCAGTTTTGAAAGCTATTTCCTCGAAAATGACCCCATGCTGGTAAAGACGCGAGAATTCAAGGATATTTTTGGCAATGACAACTATGTAGCGTTGCTTGTTGAGTCGGATTCTCTTTTCTCGCACGGTACATTAACGCTGCTGCGAGAGTTAACCGAAGAGCTTAAGGATAGTGTCTCTTACGCCGATAAAATGACGGCACTGACCGATATGGAGTTTATGAGTAATGAGGACGGAGTCATATCAATAGAACAACTTGTCCCCGACGAAATCCCCACTGCCCCCATAGAACTTGCCAATATTCGCGCTAAACTTGAGACAAAACCAGAGACAGCGCGGAGGATTATAAGCTCCGACGGTTGCTATACATGGGTATTACTCAAATTGCGCCCATTCCCGCCTTCAGACTCTGATGAAGGAAAAGGTTGTGAGATGCTTACGGGAGGAGAAGTAGAAAAGATAATAACCAAAGATAAGTATACCCCATTAAACATCCGCGCGGCAGGGCTGCCGTATCTTAATTACTCTAAGACTATTTGGGTTAACCATTCGATGCAGATCATCGAGTCGATTGCTATCCTGCTTGCAATTATTATGTTGCTCGTTGTTACACGTACGTGGCGCGGTGTAGTATTGCCAATAGTTACTTCTGTACTCTCGGTTGTGATGATGTTAGGTACGCTAGGTTATTGTGGGTATGAGACTGATTCTATGATGCTCATAATCCCTATTCTCACGGGCTTTACTCTCCCCATCTCCTATAGTGTGCACGTCTTTACATTCTTTCGTCGTTCGTTTCTCCGTCACGGAGAGCGCAAGCGTGCAGTAGTAGAGACTATGTGTGAGATGGCATGGCCCGTATCCTTCTCTGCGCTAACTACGATTGCGGCACTACTTACTTTCTTGTTTGTACCTGTTAAACCTTTGAACTTTGTGGGTATTGGTACTGCACTCAGTTTATTGTTTGCGTGCATTCTAATCGCCCTTCTTTTCCCAACAATCATGAGTTTTGGTCGCAACCGAAAGGTGGTACAACAAACGAATGACGAGGTTGTACGACGTAGCGATATTTATATGCGACGTTGGGGGCACGGCGTGCTCCGACGCGGGTGGCTTGTTTTCTGTTTAGGGCTAGGGCTCACCGCTTTTTTCCTCGTCGGGAGTACCATGTTGCAAACTGCATTCGATGTAGAGGCTACTATGGGGCGACGTGTGCCATACGTAAAGAAACTACTGGAATTGGCAGAAACCGAAATTGGTACTATATACTCTTACGACATTCTGGTAGATTTCCCCAATCCCGACGATGCAAAACAGCCAGAGCATTTGCGCCAATTAGATTCGTTGGAGCATTACATTCTAAAACTCCCGTTGACAAAACGTACTACTTCAGTACTTTCTGTTCTAAAAGACCTTAACAGAACCATAAATGACAACGCCCCTGATGCCTACTGCATACCAAGTTCGCCTGAAGAAGTTGCCCAACTGTTACTATTGTACGAGAATGCAGGTGGGAGTGAGGTTGAATATTGGGTAGATTACGACTACCAGAAACTTCGTATCTCGGTAGAGATGCACACTTACAATTCGGGTATAGCCGAGCAGCTCACGAAACAGATAGAAGAGGAGGCGAAGATTCTCATCCCCGACGCGCACGTACAGGTGGTAGGTACAGTGCCACAGTTTACTACGATGATGCAATATGTAGTGCGGGGACAAATGCTTTCGTTTTTCCTTTCACTCTTTATCATCATGCTGATTTTGATGATTGTCTTCCGCAGCGTGAAAATTGCCTTAGTCGGCATGATCCCAAATGTGCTGCCTGGAATTGTTGTGGCGGGGATTATGGGGTGGTTTAATATTCCTCTGGATATGATGACGGCTACAATCATTCCTATCGTACTTGGGATCTCCGTAGACGATACGATACAGTTTATCAACCATTGTCACCTCGAGTTCTATCGGAAGGGGAATTACAACTTGGCTATTGAGCGGAGTTTTAAGGTTACGGGCATTGCCATGATCTTTTCTACAGTGGTACTATGCTGCAACTTTGGAACTTACATCATATCGCCTGCGACCTCAATATGGCATATGGGCGTACTTTGTGTGGCAGGGCTTACTACGGCATTGGTGGCTGACCTTACCTTTACACCGCTTCTTTGTCGCAAATTCAAGGTTTTTGGGCGTGAGATAGAACAAGAAAAAGAGGCGTAGAACAACGTCAACGAACAACATAAAAACACAGATTACAATGAAAAGTATCATCACTGTTTGTTTAGCCGCTTGCTTTGCTGTTAATGCATGGGCACAAGATGGCACTGAAATTATGCGCCGTGTTAAGGATCGTCCTGATGGTGAGACACGTACTGTGGAAGTGGAACTCAAACTCATTAACAAGCGTGGCGATGAGCGCGTGCGTAAATTAAAATCGTATTCCAAAGACTATGGAGCAGATAAGAAGACGATAATGTTCTTTACGCATCCTGGCGATGTGAAAGGAACAGGCTTTCTTACGTGGGACTACGATGATCCGAAAAAAGAGGATGATAAGTGGCTCTATCTTCCTGCGATGAAGAAGGTACGACGCATCAGTAGCTCTTCGGCTAAAACCGATTACTTCATGGGTACAGATTTCACGTACGACGATATGGGCTCGCGCAATGTAGAGGAGGATACGCACAAGTTCTTGCGCGAAGAAACCTATGAAGGGAATAAGTGCTGGGTGATCGAATCTGTACCAGTCGCTAAAGGTGAGCTCTACACACGCAAGGTGTTGTGGGTGCGTCAAGATTGTTTGATGCCTGTACGAGTGGAGTTCTACGACAAGCTAAATAAACTACATCGCCTTCTTACAGTACAATCCATTGTAAAGGTTGGACAGTTCTGGAGCTATGAGAAAGAGACTATGGAGAATGTGCAGACACATCATAAAACGGTGATTTCGTTTTCTAATCATAGCTACGATGCACCTATGGCAGATGATCTTTTTACCGTCGGCAAACTGGAACGAGGTCTGTAGCAAATTCTGTTACAGGCGGATTGACGTACGTAGCACGCACTGTCGTGCTACAGTGCGTTACTACTCCGAGTTACCCCACTTGTAAATCTACCGAAGATGAGAACAAAACTTCTATTCTTACTTTCCCTCCTATTGTGGGTGGGGCTATGCTGTGCACAAGAAGACGATGGGGCATCTTTACAGCTCTACGGCGATATTGGGAGTTACCATGCTCTGCGCACGTCCTCGCCTTATAACTGGATGACTTCGCGCAATCGTTTTCGGCTTGCAGGGCGTTATCGGTTTGGTGATATTCGTTTTTTCGGTGCTCTGAGGGTAAACCATCATGGCTTTATTAAGCAATATACGGGCATATTTCCGCACGAATTCTATATGGATTATACGACTACCCATTTCGGGTTTCGCGCGGGAAAACAAATCGTTATACGCGGTGTAGCAGATGGGTTACGACTCAACGATATTGTTGCACCGATGGACATGACCGAATTCCTTACACAAGAGTACGACGATATTCGTATGGCGGTTAATGCTGTACGTCTGTTCTACTTCTCCGAGTTTGTCACAGTAGAAGCAATGCTTGTACCGACCTTTCAAGGGTACAAACTACCTCTAGAACCCAACAATCCGTGGTCAGTAGTCCCTAAGGCGCAGCTCCCTGTCACAGTGGAGCAAGGCAATGAGCCCGATTTTCTCCTTAAAAATATGGAATGCGGGGGACACCTCTCTTTCAATCTACCAGGTATAGATTTTTCTCTATCGGGTTTGTACACTTGGAATAAACTTCCTTGTTTCCGTGGAGAACTCGCTCCCGATTTTCGTTCTATTATTCTCACGCCGCAATATGACCGTATGACGGTACTCGGGGCTGACTTTTCTAAACCTCTAGATGCTTTTGTTGTTCGTGGTGAGTTTGCCTACAGTTTTGATAAACTCTACTCAGCGGCTCTTATCACCAAGCCGACGGTAAAAAAGGATCTTGTGCAAGGGTTGTTGGGCATAGATTGGTACGGTCCTAATTCGTGGAATATCTCAGCGCAGGGGTTATACGAATACATTCCGAACTATCAGAAGGCTGAGATCGCAACAGAGGAACATACGATTTACGCAACATTACGCCTTTCTAAGAAACTTATAAACGACTTGCTTACTCTTTCCAGTTTCGGTTATTTCGATATCAAGAATAAGGCAGTATTCAATCGTTTTTCAGGCTCATATCAAGTGTTAGATGGTTTGCTTGTTAATGTAGGCTATGACCTTTTTCATGGTGACAAAGGTATGTTAGGCACTTACAAGAATAACTCCGAGGTTTGGGTGGAAGCTGTATATAAATTCTAGTATATCTACAATTGTCGGAACTCGTCTTTACACGACATACTGATTGTAGCTCTTGCCACACGGCTCTCTTATTTTCCCTACCTTAGTGTAGAAAATCGATTTGAGATGTCTGAAACACGAGTAATGCCCATTGGGGCGCAAAACTTTCAAGCATTGCGCGAGAGTCGTTTTGTTTATGTGGATAAAACGCGCTACGTGTATCAGTTGATTTCGCAGAGCCGTGTTTATTTCTTGAGCCGCCCTCGTCGTTTTGGTAAGAGTTTGCTACTTTCTACCCTAGAGGCTTATTTTTAGGGGAAACGGGAGCTCTTCAAGGGATTATACC
>CAUVMY010000109.1:0-5358 GCA_963552845.1 uncultured Bacteroidia bacterium | reverse complement strand
TGATGTAGAGGATGCGAATGAGCGAGTTACGAAAACGTTAACCATCAATGTAAAGAGTCTTGACGCAGAAAAAATACAGATCCATCCCAATGAAATCAGACTCGGAGTTGGGACAAAAGTGTATCCCAAGGTCTTTTTTACCCCTAAGAACACAACAGATCAAAAGATAATTTTTGAATTTGAAGGCGATAATACCATCGCATCAATCGATGCTACAACGGAGCCTGTAATTACGGGTTTAAGAGTCGGAAATTGTAAGCTAGTTGCAAAAAGCTCTAATGGAAAAGAAGCAAAGGTTAATGTAAGAGTTCTTGATGACTATGTCTCTGTCGAAGACGTACGTTATATCTCTGGGCATAGCTTCCCGTTATTGCTAGGCTCTTCGCGCAATCTCAGTGTATCGGTTACGCCTACAAACGCTTCCAATAAGAAGCTGTACTGGGAAAGTGGCGATGAAGAGATCGCTACAGTCGATCAGGACGGAAGAGTATACGGACTAAAGGAAGGACAAGTTCTTATCAGAGTCTATAGTGTAGAGAATAAACTAGTCTATGACGTATGCAAAGTAGACGTTTATAACAACCCTGTACAAGGAATTGAACTTGTTGGAGAGCCACTTGTAAAAATAGGCTTAGGAGAAAAGTACAAATTACGTTACAAGCTTTTGCCCGAAGGAGTTAGTAATAAAGAAGTTGTTTGTAGCTCTGCCGATCCTACAATCATTAGTGTAGATGCTGAAACGGCGGAAGTGGTAGGCGAACAGATAGGTGGACCTGTAGAGATTACTATTAAAGCAATCGGAGCTGATGTTAATAGCAATGTTGAATTGAAGGTAAAAGTGCAGTGTGTGAGCAAGGTGGCTGCTGAAAAGCTCATACTGGATCCTGTCAATCTCGGACTATTCCCAGGCGAAGAACGTCAGCTTGTTCTAAAATTTCAGCCAGAGGATGCAACAGATCGCGATGTGCTTTGGACTACTACAAGCGAAGATATTGTTGAGGTAGATGAAAACGGTTACTTAAAGGCGAAGGAAGCTGGAACAGCTACTATTAAGGTCGTATTGAAGTCTGCACCACAAATTTCGGCAATATGCAACGTCTCGGTACATCCGCATGTACAGCCTAAGTCTATCGAACTGCGTCCGCAGTCTATTAAAATCGGAGAAGGCGACGAGTATAAACTTGCAGTGTTTGTACAGCCCATCAATGCCACAAAATATACACTGGAGTGGAGGATAGAAGATGCTGACAATGTTCTCTCTTTCAATGAAGAGGAGCAAATTGTAAAAGGTGTGAAGGAAGGCACGGGAAAAGTGTTGGTAAGTTTGAAGGGGAATCCTGATGTTAAGTCGGAGTGTGAAATAACAGTTGTGCCGAAAGTGGCGACAACGAGCTTTGATTTTGAACCGAAAGAATTCGAGATAGAGTTCAATACAGAACTAAATTTGAACGAAAAACTGGTATTTCAACCAGAAGGTGCTACTGATCGTTGGATGGATTGGACATCGGAAGACCCAGATGTTGTCCAAGTACGTGAAGGGTATGTGCGCGGACTTGCACCTAATAGCCAAGGAATAGAAATTACGGCGCAATTGCATTCCGATCCTACGAAAAAGGCTACATGTCGTATTAAAGTAAAAGAACCAAGCTCACCGCTAAGCATCGTAATGAATTCACAACTGCTGCGTATTAAAGTGGGAGATGTTCGAAATATTACCGTTATATACACGCCTGCCGATGTAACGGATCGTAAATTGGAATGGCGTAGTTCAAACCCAGATATTCTCTCGGTAGACGAAAACGGGAAAATAGTTGGAGTAGCAAAAGGAACAGTTGCCGTCATGGCTTCTTTGCAATCTAATCCCAAAATAATGGCTGTATGTACAGTCGAAGTCCTAGATGCAAATACAACAGAACTCGTAACTGCAATCAGTATTGAAGATGTTACGATCTCTACTGGTGCATCACAAGAGCTTAAAGTAACTTACATACCTGCTGATGCTACGGAGCAGCAACTCATATTTGAAGGTTACGATCCAGCTAAGTTCCTAATTGCAAATGGGAAAGTGGTGGCCTTGAGCCCAACAGGCGATGAACCCGTCGAAGTAACAGCAATGCTGGCTACCGATCCTGCCGTAAAAACTACTTTTAAGGTCACCATACGACCTCTTATCCCTGCAACTAGCTTCAGATTGAACCAAGACAAGCTACTAATTTACGAACTCAACAACGCCTATCTGCGCGTCATTACCGAGCCAGAAGATGCCGATAAAACTGGTGTAATCTGGAATTCTGATGACGAATCTGTATGTACCGTGAGTGATGGCGTGGTATACGGCGTGAGCGAAGGGGTTGCACATATAATTGCAACTTTGAATGGAAATACGGCTACGTGCGAGGTGACGGTAAGAAAACAGAGCAGTTCTCAATCGGTTGATGAGGACAATTTTGTCTCACTATCTGTTCTACCCAATCCATTTAACGATAAGCTACGTATTCTCTACAACAACGAACGCGCAAACGCTAGATATGAGTTGGTGAATACCATGGGATTGGTAGTACGGAGTGGGAAAATAGAGCATGAAGATTCTATGATAGAAACAACAAATCTCACTTCTGGGCTCTACATTCTGCGAATTACTACAGATACAGGACGTACCAAATCGGTAAGACTTGTCAAGTAACCCAAGTCTGTAGTGCTCTTTAGTTAAAGTTAAAGAGAGGTGCTCTGGTAGTGCCTCTCTTTTTTACTATAGAGGGGAGTGCTAAAACGAAGCAGCCCGTTAAATTTGATACTGTCTTACAGTCGCACACGCTGGCGCAAATCCGCAGTACGACCTGTTTTTTGCAATGAAAGTGCAGTACAATCTGGTCTAAAGAAGCGCTTTGGGTTACGATTCCACAAAACCGATGCACCCTGAAAAGGCAACAAAAATGAATGATTATCAGCTCCGTAGCGTTGTACTAAGGCACGACGTGAGGATGTGGCAACACGCAGCAAGTCTGTTAAATTGTATTTTTTGCATTTACACAAAACATTATTGAATGATATAGTATTCTGATTATTAGTATTATAAATACTTTTTGGCACACAGTTAAGAGTGAAAGCGCCGTTGAACCACTTCGCTTCCTGTTTCTACTTTTAGCTTTGTACTACAATCCTCTCTTCCGCCCAACGTATACATTAGAATGCAGAGAATGCGCTCCTAGTCTCCCCATTTCTCCGTGTTTTTCTTTATTTTCGTTATAACTTGTGAGATCGCATCACAGACCTAAGATCAGGTAAATAACTAATATTGTTTAATTTAGACGTTAATATAACTTTTACTAGTTATAAACTGTAACCTACGTAGGAAATTGCTTTCCTTAAAGAGGAAATCTTACTTAATATTGTAGTGTGAGAGATGAATAAAAAGGTTAGGGAGCTTGTGGGCATGAGTACAGAAGCGGAACTCCTGATTAGCGAAGCTATCATTGCTGAGGAGATGACACTGCTCGGTGTCAAGGATTTAACAAAAGCTACAATACGTGAGCTGGTCAGACTCGCAAACAATCTTGAAAAAAGAACGGGGGTCGAGTTCATACATATGGAGATGGGAGTCCCAGGTCTCGAACCGTCACATATCGGCGCAGAGGCCGAAATAAAGGCTCTAAAAGACGGGGTCGCGAGAAAGTACCCCCCCGTAGAAGGTATCCCAGAACTTAAGGAGGAAATGGCGCGCTTCGTGAAAAATTTCATCGGAGTGGAGGTCGATCCCCAATGTTGCTTACCTTGTGTCGGTTCTATGCAAGGTGGCATGGCAAGTTTCCTTCTTGTAAATCGCCTGAAAAAAGATAAAGACCGCGTCCTGTTCATCGATCCAGGCTTCCCTGTTCAAAAGGCACAGCTCAAACTCTTAGGGATGGAGTATGATACTTTTGATGCATATTCCTATCGAGGAGAAAAATTAGGACAAAAGATTGAAAGCTATTTGAAGAAAGGACGAACGAGCGCTATTCTTTATTCCAATCCGAATAACCCATCTTGGATCTGTCTCACCGAAGAGGAGTTGAAGGAACTAGCGCGGCTTTCGGAACAATATGACGTTCCATTGATTGAAGATCTTGCATACTTTGCAATGGATTTTCGTAAAGACCTCTCGCACCCTGGCATTCCACCATACCAAGCAAGCGTAGCAAAGTACACCAACAACTGGATTATGCTAATATCCAGCTCAAAAGCATTTAGTTATGCAGGACAGAGAATAGGTTGCCTTGTAGTAAATAATGAGCTTTTTCAAAGAGATTTCCCAGATCTTATACGCTGCTTCCCAAGCACCAAACTCGGGCGTGCATTAGTGTATGGTGCAATGTATGGTCTCTCCTCTGGTGTGGCGGCCAGTGTGCAACACGGATTCGCTGCACTGCTAAAAGCAGCGAACGAAGGTAAGTACGATTTTGTAGCAGATGTCCGTGAATACGGGCGTCGAGCAAAAATCATGAAAGACCTTTTCTTGAATCATGGTTTTGAATTGGTATACGATGCCGATGGAGATTTACCGCTCGCCGACGGCTTCTATTTCACTGTACGTTACCCAAAATTAGATGGAGAAGGTCTACTGCACTACTTACTATGCTTTGGAATAAGTGCCATATCACTCGGAACCACAGGGAGCGAGCATGAAGAGGGATTACGAGCATGCGTATCACAAATTACAGAAAAACAACTCTCCGAATTAGGAGGTCGCTTGGCTAGTTTTGATAAAGCACTGAATACGATTTTGAAAACGAAATAGAGTAACTGGATTTGCATAAAATTTTTGGTTACTTGAGATAAGATAAGGAGGTAGAGTAATGGCAAAGATGGTAGGTACGATTGAGGTAGACACCGAACGCTGCAAGGGATGTGTCCTTTGTGTTGTCGCGTGTCCTACGAAGGTACTGGAAATGTCGCATGAGGTCAACGCTAAAGGGTATCATTACAGTTACATGGCTCGACCAGACGATTGCGTAGGCTGTGAAAGTTGCGCACAGGTATGCCCCGATAGTGTCATCGAGGTTTGGCGAATGAAAGTGTCCTAAGCGCCAAGAGTATAATAAGGAAAGAAAGGAGTAGTGAGAATGTCAGAATATACACTCATGAAGGGGAATGAAGTTATTGCAGAAGCTGCCATACGCTGTGGTTGCGACGGATACTTCGGATACCCCATTACTCCCCAGTCGGAAGTCCTTGAGACGTTGGAATTGCGTCAACCTTGGAAAGAGACGGGGATGATTGTTTTACAAGCAGAAAGCGAGATCGCAGCTATCAATATGGTATATGGCGGCGCATCTTGTGGGAAGAAGGTAATGACCTCATCTTCCAGCCCTGGCGTAAGTC
>CAUVMY010000108.1:0-5386 GCA_963552845.1 uncultured Bacteroidia bacterium | reverse complement strand
TGTTGCAAATATTGCACACCTCTTATTAACAGTTGGCTTGCCACGGGCAGAAAGATAAGCCCGAGCAGCAGAAAGACAATCGCTTTTATAGGCATTGTTGCATGCGTTTTTGTCGTTTACTCCTAGCTCTATATAGTACAAACATGCAGGCGCAACCGCAAATCACACCCAATACAAAAAGGAGGTATGGTAAAACAGTTGCTTTAGAAAGTGTATTGGGTAATACGTCTGATTGTGAATCTTCGTTTGTTGCACATAAAATGAGCTCTTTCAAGAGCTGAGGATCTTTACTCCACTCATTCAGGTTCTCTTGTCCCTTATCTTGCGCCTCTTTTTTCAGCTGTTCATTGCAACGTTTCATATAGTTAAACGCCATGCGAAAATTCCCTTTTTCTTCGTAAACAAAAGCGAGTTCTTCTAGAAGCAACGTCTTAAGTTCATCAAACGATAGAGAATCAGCCAATTGTAAAGCTTCAAGCCCTGTTTCAAGCGCCCGTTGCTGTTCGCCAGCCAGACGATATGTCGAACAGAGATTGCCGAGCGACATCGTAAGCTGGTACATACGCGAAGAGTCTCTGAAGATAGCTACTGCTCTTTGGTGATGCGAGATCGCGTCTTCCATCTGCTGTAGTTCGCGCAACATTAAACCTATGTTGTCACTCGCCAATGCAATACCGAGCTTGTTATCTAATGAGTCATAAATTGCGTAGCTGCGATAGTAATGACTCAGAGCATTCTTATAGTCTTTTAGTTCGTAGTATGTTGCACCTAAATTGTTCTCGCCGTTAGCTGTCTCGAGCGCTTTCCTATTCGCCTTATTATACCTCACATATTCGGAGAAGTATTCCAGCGCTTGCCCGTACTGCCCATATTGGTAATATATCTGCGCCAGATTGTTGTAGACCATCGCCGTCCCTAGTGCGTCATTGGCAGCTTTGAATCCTTTCATCGCCTCGAGAAAGGCAAGAAAAGCCTCCTTGAAGCGTCCTTCGCGCCGCAAAGTTATCCCCATATTGTTATAGGCACGAGCCAAGCCGCTGGCGTCGGCTACTTCTTGGTAGTTCTGTACCGAGCGAGAGAAATGGCGTAAAGCCTGCGGTAAATCACCGCGATGGAGATACTCTATTCCCCAACAGTTTTCAGCTCTTCCCGCATCACGAAAAGCTCCTCGCTTTATTGCAAGATCTACCCACTGTGCAAAAGTTATAGTCGCCGCGTCAAAACTGCTATCGAGTTGCGCTTTCGCTAGTCGTTCATACAACACAAAACGCAACGAATCCGAATTTGCATCTCGCAAAGCATTTCGTAACGCTACAACCGTATCTGCTTCCGCTCTTAGCGAGAGCGGAAAGAACATTAGTAATAAGCAAAAACGCTTGCTCCATCGCACCAACAGAGCAAGCGCATCTAGTTCACGTTTCAAGACTCTACAACTTAAATTTAGAATTAAAGCTGCTAGTATTCGAGTGGTTAGAGTCTTATTTGTTTACACTACTTCTTGATAAATGTCTGATACTGTTCAGCGTCCATCAAGCTGTCTAACTCCTTGGGATCTTTGAGACGAATACGTATGATCCATCCCTTATCATAAGGATCGCTATTGATGGTCTCGGGGTTATCTTCAAGCAGTTTGTTTACCTCGAGAAGTTCGCCAGAAGCGGGCAGTATGAGGTCGGAAACAGTCTTTACAGCTTCAATTGAACCAAAGACCTCACCCTTCGCTAGCTCTATTCCTACCTCGGGGATATCGACAAACACAATATCTCCCAATTCGCTCTGTGCAAAATCTGTAATACCTATTACGGCTTCACTCCCGTCAACACGAATCCACTCGTGATCTTCACTGTAACGAATCTTGTCTGGAAAATTCATAGTCTTATCACCTCTAAATATTTATCTCCATGAGCAAAGGTAACGATTTCTGCATAGAAACCTACACTAACTTTTAGTTTGCAATCGGAGAAGACCTCCTGCATTACTCTAGCAAGTCTCGTAAGAGGAGGAAATAAAATAAGGGAGGTGCATCAAGTTCGACACGCCTCTTCCTACGCGTTTCTTTTCTATCGCAAAGAAAGAGAGATGCTACCCACGCAGTAGGATACGAAACGTTGTCCCTCGGAGCGGAATAGAATTGTGCACAAATAGTTTTCCTTTGTGATAAGAAACTATGATGCGTCGCGAGAGTGATAATCCTAATCCCCAGCCACGCGTTTTAGTGCTATAGCCTGGTCGGAAGATGCTTTTCCACTTCCTTTTGCTTATACCACATCCTGTGTCAGTGCAATCTATCTGCGCTCCTCGTGAGGTATAAACTAAAGAGAGCTCTATCGTGCCGCCTTGCGACATAGCATCTACCGCATTGCGAATTAGGTTTTCTACCACCCACTGCAATAAAATTGCATTGTGGTAGATAGGGTGCGGTGTATTAACCAGATGGAAATTCAGAACTATGCGCTGTGATATGCGTCCACGCATATATTCGACCGAGGTTGCTATAGTATCTTGGAGATCTGTGTCTAGTAACTGAGGTTTTGCGCCAATCTTCGAAAACCGTTCAGCTACCCGTTGCAAGCGCATGACATCTAGCCCCAAGGATTCGGCTAGTACTTGCGAATCAATTAAATCGGTCTCATTGGAGGACAATAACTCCTGCCAAGCAACGAGCGACGAAATAGGCGTACCCAGCTGGTGAGCCGTTTCACGAGCCATACCCACCCATACACTATTTTGCTCCGTACGACGCGAATAGTGCAAGACGAGGTAACCCAATAGGACGAGAACTACTATAAGCGACAGTTGTATAAACGGATAGTAGCGTAACTCTTTTAATGTCTCGCTACGTCCGTAGTATACATAGTTCACATCGCCTGACGGGAATACAATACGTATTGGCTGATTTTCTTCTGCGAAAGTCTCTATTAATCGTTTTATTTTCTTCTGATCACCGATTGCCGATTCGGGAATATTCCGCATTGATATGGGGTGCTGCGAACTATTGGTAAGAAGCACAGGTACTGTTTCATTTCGTTCGATAACCTGAAGAATAAATTCGTAATCCTGCGTAGGGCTATTCAAGTCTACAGCACGGCGTGTGGCCTCTGTCCATAAACGGATCTTATTTTTTTCCTCATCGCCAAGACGTTTAGCTTGCCGATGTGTGACATAGAGCGTCAGGACGACAATGCCTGAAGCGAGTAGTAACAATGAAAAATTTAACGGGCGCGTAGGAATGCGCATAAAATAATCGTTTTCGGGTTGGGAGCGATACCTTCAGTAATAACGATTGGAGATATCTAGTATTGCTAGCCCTTTTCTTGCAGAAAAAGAGAGAGGCACGCCTTAAAGGCGTGCCTCTTAATGTAGCGGGGGTAGGACTCGAACCTACGACCTCTGGGTTATGAGCCCAACGAGCTACCAACTGCTCCACCCCGCATCCTCTAGTGAAATAGTGCTTATTACAAAGCCTATCAACACCACAAAGGTAGTAACTTTTCCTAGATAGGCAAAATCTGGTTAGATGCCATGGGTGACGCATTATAAGAGTCTGTAATAAAATACAATAGAGTGCTCGAGTTCGAGCGAGCTATTGCGAAATGTGGGACACATCATGCAAAGCATTAGATTTCAATGTGTTGCCCCTACAGGGCGCAAATGGGAGGGACATGATCACCCAAGGCGCTGCCTTGGGCTAGATTGTACTGCCCTTTCAGGGCGAAAAACAGAATCCCACCATTCGTAATTCGTAATTTAAGCGAAGCGCTTACCTTGGGCTAGATTGTGTTGCACTTTCAGTGCGAAAACGAGATTGTCTTGCGCGCGATTGTTATCAATGCTCTGTAGATTTCTGTAATCACATTACAATGCGTCGCCCGCGCCTTTAATCTTTCTGTTTCCAAGAACAATTTTGATAAAGTGATCCAGCTAGTCTAAGTAAGCAAACTCCTCCAAGTAGCAATACTGAGTATCCTAATTCTCAAAATGCTCGTGATAGAAAACCGAAACGGCTAGCCATATTTTGCCAGACTGTTTCGTATTTTTAAGCAAATCTGTATACCCCGACGATTGCAAGTCCGTAGAGAAGATAACAAACTTGCGTGGTACCTTAGAAAAGACTCCTTTTACCGCTTCCTGCTCGTCTTCCGTACAAAGCGACAAAACTGGCACACGCAGCGTGCTTAGCGAGTGTTCTACATATTTTTTACCGCCAAAATATTCGCCTGTAGAGACCGCTACTACTCCTTTAATTGCGAAATATTTCGTAGCCGCTATTAGACAAGCCGCAGCGACTCTGTTCTCAGCAAAAAAGAAAATGGGAGCTGTTGTCTGCTTACGTAATTCGGCAATACGCCAACCGATATCGGTTACCAACGAATCGACCGAAGCATTTGTGGATGTGTAAGGCGCTTCTTGTGGAAGAAGTAGAACATTAGCCCCCATATTGTTTACCTTTCGACCGAGTGTCACCAGTTCGGAGGTCGTTACAGCATCATCAGGGCAGATTACACAATAGGGAGCTTGGGTAGCCACTACCATCTTTGTCCCTACAAGAGCACCAGAACTTGCAAGCAATGCCTGCTGCGCACAAGCGATACTTGTAAATAAGATACAGGAAAATGCTATTAGCAAGTAACGCATCTAGACTTTTTTCGATAATTATTGCTCAACCCTAGCCTTCGTAGCAAGAATAGAGACCAAATTCTCGTGTTGTTCAACAATACAATTCCCTTCTATCAGTACTCGCACCTCACTGCCATCGGGCTTAGTTATTTTTACAAGCCCATTGGGCACAAGCGATGAAATTATTGCTTGGTGATTGTCTAGCATCGCGAAAGGACTCTTCGTACCAGGTACGAGCACCTGATGCGCATCGCAGGCAAGAACTATCTGTTCTGGGGTTATGATACTTACTCGCATCGTAATCCTCCTCTCGTACCCTTTTGCCTTTACTTATTCTCCCCCTTGAGCAAGCGTTCGCCTTTCGCGATAGCCTCCTCAATCGTACCGACGAGGTTGAATGCTGCTTCAGGATATTGGTCGACCTCACCATTCATAATCATGTTGAAGCCCTTAACCGTATCCTCGATCGAGACCAACACGCCCTTCAAGCCCGTAAATTGTTCTGCAACGTGGAAAGGCTGGGAGAGGAAGCGCTGTACGCGACGCGCACGGTGTACTGTGAGTTTGTCCTCTTCACTTAGTTCGTCCATACCAAGGATTGCAATGATGTCTTGCAACTCATTGTAACGCTGCAAAAGCTCTTTAACACGTTGAGCCGTGTCGTAATGTTCTTGCCCCACAATTTCGGGCGTAAGGATACGCGAAGTCGAGTCCAGAGGATCCACCGCAGGATATATCCCTAATTCGGAAATTTTACGACTCAAAACCG
>CAUVMY010000107.1:0-5431 GCA_963552845.1 uncultured Bacteroidia bacterium | reverse complement strand
CAAAGTCTCGGCTTGCTGGCGCGACTCTGCTAGCAGTTGTGCGGTCTGTATATTGATACGCTTGCTCGACAAAGTCGAAGCTATTGTAGTAGCCACTCGCTCAACGAATTCTACAACATAAGGCTCAAATTTCTTAAATGAAGCAAGTTCTATAACTCCGAAAACCGTTGTGTCGTGGCGCACAGGCACCAACATTAGGTTCTGCGGGGTTGCCTGTCCCAGTCCAGAAGTTATCTTCAAGTAGCCGTTAGGGACATGGTCGAGATGCGTTGTAACCCCTTCGAGGGCACAGGCACCTACAAGCCCATCTCCCCACTCTATTCGTTGATCGGCGAATTTACGTCGATCGTAAGCATAACAAGCCAAAAGACGGAAATAACGATCCTCCCCTTCGCCTTCTATCATGTAGTAACCACACTGGTTAGCTTCTATATACTTAACAAGACTACTGACAATGTTGTAAGCCAAATCTTCGAGCTTGGTGATCTCGCTACGCAAGATTTCGCCAAATTGTGCGAGTCCTTCAGCCATCCAACGGCGCACCTTATCTTCGTGTTGTCGTGCGACTTCCTCTTGCCGACTACGCACTAAATCGTCTCGCAACGATACGAGGGCACCTCCGAGCGCGTCGTCTGCCTCTGGTTTGTAGTCGCTCTCCTTTCCCGAACGAATGGCACTCACAAAAGAATTAAGTTCGGCATAATGCTCATTCATAGAGTGGCGAAGCTCTGCTGCCTCTTTCCGCACGCGCGCTGAGGCACGTGAGATATAGAACATCAGAACTGCTGTAGTAAAGGGGACACAATAGATGAGGTACATGGCAGGGTAGGTTTCATTCAAGTGTTTGAAAAAAAGCCATGAGAGAGCCTCGTTGGAGTTCAATAATTGGAACATCACAACGAGAACCGTTAAAAGAGCCCCCACGATGAAACCTAAAAAGGTACCGCGCAATACATAAAAATCAAACTCTTGCTTTTCCATGAAGTGCTACCCACAAATTATTCTCGTACTCAAATCGATTGTCATAGACAGAATCCCCGCAAGTTTGCCAAAGGTTCTATCGTTGCTTGCGCCAACGAACCCTTGTACGCAGAAGGTGTCTTTATGAAATTAAGCCCTGGATGCTTGCCTACCTCCAGACACCCTAGACCTTCAAATTTACAACCTTCCGCCCCGTTCTGTGTTGCCCAAAGCAATAATTCATCTATTGGGATAGTAGGATAATAAGTATTCACCACCTGCAACTGCTTAAGAATGGAGAGAGAGGGAGAAGAGGAGAGACTATCAGTTCCTACAGCAATACGAATTCCGACAGCTCGCAGTCTGTCATAATCGGCGAGCCGCCCCTCTATAAAGAGGTTACTTTCTGGACAGGGCACAATCGTTGCTTCGGGACATGCAGTCTTAATAAACTCGAGCATTGAAGGAGTAAGCGATACACAATGTACCAGCAAGAGGTACTTGTGCAGAGCTCCGTAATAGGCAAGCAGGTTCTCCATATCCTTAAGCCCATAAGCTTCAACATCGCGCCCCCAGTCACGATGAAAGAGATCGTATATAGCACCCGCTCGGTTCTCTAGGAAATCTATTTCCTGTGCCGTTTCAGCATAGTGAAGCGAAAATATAGGAGAGGCTTCGAGTTGTGGGCGCATGAGTTCCCATAGTTTTCCACTCACCGAGTATGTGGCATGCGGGGTCATATAAGCAGTAACCCCCGCTTCTTGGAATTCGCGGAGTACCTGCGTGCCCACTCTATAAGCTTCCTCTCCGAGTGCTCGATTTACACCGAACATTTCGACAAAGGTAACCGAATGGAAGGACTCGTTTTTTTTGAAAAAAGCAGTGGATGCATCGTTGGAAATATCTGCATAAGCAACGATACCTTCCTTGGCAAAAGTCTCGTATCCTTTCGCCTGTGCGGTACGAATCTGATCGGCATCAAATTGTACACGCATCGCATCTATCTGACAAAGGAAAGCTGCCATGGAACCACCTGGCAAAAACAACCCTTCGAGGAATGAAAGTTCGGAATGCGTATGTGCATTTACAAACCCAGCACACAAATAACCTTCTCTTATTTCCACGCCTTGGCTTTTTGCTTCTTCCTCAGTGATCGGAGTAACATTAACAATCGTTCCATCTTCGGCTACAGAGACCACGCCATTGCGAAGCAATTCACCTCGCCTAACTAAAACGTTCTGTGCAGCAAAATGCTTTACTTCCATTGTACCCTTGCCTGTTACTCTATTACGCTTTCTTGCAATTGCATTTCTTGTGCTTCTGGAGTAGCGACCTCTAACGAATCAAATTGTCGTTGCAGGCGTGTTATCACACGATCCATGATCGCATTCAATTCGTTGGGATGTTTCGCCATGTACTGGAGAATTTGATCCATTCGCACTGAATCTATCCCCATTCGTGCATAGAGGTCAGCGTAAAGATTGAGGTAACGCGTTGTATCCTCCACATCCTCAGGTGCGGTTGCATTGGTAAGTAGAATTTCTTCTATAAGATCCTCTAGAGGCACTTCGCGCACGACATCCCTCTCCTCGTCAGCACAAGAAGTAAGGAGAAAAAAGCCGAACCAAAGCCCCAAGAATAACGGAATACCCAAACGCGCCATACCACCCCACTAATTACACTACTAAAGTAGCACTTTACTCACAAAATAAAGATATAGAGACGACAATATAGTGCGTCTCTATACCCTTTCCTTTGTAAGCTTCCCTATAAGGGAAGGCTTTCCTAGCTACTACTCTACGACAAAACGTAGCGCTGTTTGTTTCATACCACACTGCACCTTCAGAAGGTACAACCCCTTGGGGAGATGTGCAACAGAGAAAGACAACTGTCGTTCGCCTTGAGGTGAAGAAGAGAGAAGTTTTCGTCCTGTTGTGTCAAAGACCTCGATCATCACAGTTCTTCCTTCTACGTCATTAGGAAGATAAATTGTCAGATTCTCTCGTGTCGGATTTGGGATAAGTGAAACGCCCTCTAGAAGATATGATGCAGCATCGGATACTGCTAAATCTTTGTTACTTCCGTCGAAATTGTCAGGACCATCAGGGTACGCGCTATTATCAGGAATGGGCAATGCATAAGGAGCTTCTCCTGTTGCACTAAACTCAAACATCTGTTCGAGCTGATGTTTCCCACCGTAAAAATCAAAAAGATGGAATGCATAATCAGCACTCGGAGGGAGATAAACAATTTGTTGTATTGAGACTTTTCGTTCCTCATTAGGGCGCAAAATGATAGTCCCAAAACTCATTGTGGGCGAGACGAGCGTCCTACGCCCCTCACTAGCCGTTCCAAAGACACCGCCTATTAAACGGGCATTAACCCCTTTGTCTGCTGGAGCTTTTAGTTTCAGGGTAATCGTCATAACAGTTCCAGATTCGTAAGTCTTGAACTTCCTCACAAAAGTTAACTCATAAGGAGGAGTATAGGGAGCAGTACCTGTATATTTAGCAAAAGAATATGGTGGCTCCAGCGTTAGTGTTGCCGTTACGAATTTAGTATTCCCAGGATAAGTTGTTCCATCTGCCAATGTGGGGAATTTCTCCTCACTGCCTCCATCGGCATCATACAGAATATGCAAGAAACGTTCTGTCGCATTAGTAGGTCCCGCTAGCAATAAACTAAAGGTCTGTTTTTCGCCAGGTTGGAGCGAAATAGAACGGTTGAAGAGCAAATCATCCTTCTTCTTAGGATGCATAGTCAGTTTATCTGCCGCTTCCGAATAAATACCAGCGACCATAGAACGATAAGGGAACTGACCATTATTTTGGATAGTAAACTCGAACAAGTTGTTCATTTTCTTGTTCATTTTCTTCGAACTTGAAATAAGGAGTAAGTCCGCAACGTGAGTAGTTGCCTCAAACACAATTTTGTTCCCTTCCACTCTAAATGTCGCTGGTGGGTTAAGCACCCCCAGATGAACAGGATAGTATCTCCTCATTGTTGGTAAGTAAATCGCAGGATGCATGGTATACACTCCATTTGGTAAAGAACTTACATTAACATTATGTTTCGCTTTCTTATAACCATAGCGAAAAGATAGTGTCTCTGCACTCCCATCATGTGATTCTAGTACCACCTTCCTCTCACTATCAAAGACTTGTACGGCAGGCACTGCCGTAATTTCTCCATAACTATAATTCCACAAACCTGTTAATGAGACCTTTATGGGTGTCGTTTTCTCTTGTACAGCTGTAGGTAAGGTAACTTTCTCACAGATCACCTCAATAGCGGGTTCTGTTGCATCCTGAGGCTGCAAACCTGTTATTATCTGATTTCCTAATACATATCCTCCTTCTCCCCCTCCACCAGTGCTTTGTGCCGATGGTTCCAAATTTGTCAGTACGAAATAGCCATTACTTAGACCTCCCCAGCCCCAGTTGAAGTGGAAGCGTCCTGCTCCATCGTAGCCATCACAGACAAATGCGTGCCCGACTCCAACGGCTGCACCTGAATAATAAATAGGTCGTTTTGCTTTTAACTCGTCAAGACAGATCTTTGTCCACTCTTCGTAGTCATAGAAATCTTTATTTCGCAAACAGATGGTGTTTGCGTAGCGCATAAACTTGCGCATAGCCACCATGGCATCTTCGGAAGAAGTACCACTTGCCTCTTTCCCATAATTCATTCTACTTGCATAGCCAACATCGGCACAGAGCGTAGCAACAGCCTCCTTCTCATGCGTTTTCGAATCTTTGGAGAGATCATTGGGCATATTCTCCCAATCGTACTTGGCATCAAATTTCCGATAATAAGTAGCCCCCCCTTTTGAGTATTTGACAGCACCACGTCCTTTCCGCGGCCAACAATGATAGCGCATAATTTGTGCCAATGCAGTAGCTACACATCCGACAGGTGCATTCTCTTCTCCTATTTTAGGTGTCTGAGCATTAAACACCCCCGTTTGTTGCCAAAGCATACCGCCCAATAGGGGAGCTATTGGCATTGTCTCTGTTTCCAGATAGGATGCTGTATACTGTTTGCCATTTTTCCGCGCTTCGCGTACCCACTGTGCACACTGCTCAAGCCATGTACGTAACTGGATAGGCATATTCTCAGTAACAAACGGACTTTCATAAGAGTAGCCCAAAACCTCTGGTACATTGTCATCGCCCGCCACCACAACATAGCCTGACTCACCACGAGCAAATACATAAAAATCTTGCTGTGTTACAACACTTCCACGAGTAGGGAGACCCGTACTAGTATATACCAGACGTAACTCCTGACTATTAGCACGCAAAGAAGATTGGAGATTTTCCAGTTGCTCAGATGCTATTTGTTGTGCACGATGTACGTCTATCGGTGCGCTAAAAGCACCCCATGAAAATACCAGTAAAAACACGACAGCGAGACTAAAAATTCTGATCTTCATCGCATTTAATTCTATCCATTCAAGTGATCTATCTCA
>CAUVMY010000106.1:0-5433 GCA_963552845.1 uncultured Bacteroidia bacterium | reverse complement strand
GGGCAGAAGTGGAATGCACAGATTTCGGGCGACTATAGTGGGCAAAACATCCGCGACTATCTTACTGCAATTGACGAAGTGGCGAAAGAACCATGGTGCGATAAGGACAATCTAGGCGCTGTGGGAGCTTCTTACGGAGGCTACTCTGTTTACTACTTAGCGGGTGTTCACAACAACCGTTTTAAGGCTTTTGTTGCACACAATGGGATGTTCAACTTCGAGAGCTTTTACAATGCTACCGAAGAGACCTTTTTCCCGAACCATGACTTTGGTGGTCCCTACTGGGATCGTTCTAACCCTGTAGCCCAACGAAGCTATGCTAATAGCCCTCACCGTTTGGTTAAGAATTGGAATACACCCATCCTCATTATCGTAGGCGAACGCGATTTCCGTATCCCCTATACCGAGGGACTACAAGCCTTCAACGCTGCGCAACTGTTGGGCGTGCCCGCGCGCTTGTGTGTATATCCTGATGAAACGCATTTTGTTTCTAAACCGCAGAATGCAATGATTTGGCAATACGAATTCTTCGGTTGGCTCGATCGCTGGTTGAAGCATTAGTATTTTATTGCGAAAACCGAAATATGAGATTAACGGACATTGCTTTTTTAGGCAGTGTCCGTTTCTTTTGTGGTGTATTATGAAATCTGTCTTGCGCATTTTCTTTAATCATATTGTCGGCGCTTTGCGCAATTTTTAACTATTCATGCTTAAATTTTCACTTGCGCAGTCGACGCTACCACCGCAGTTCGCGTGAGGAGCGTCTTTTGTCTAAAAGAAAGTCGTATATTTGTTATGCAGAAGTGACAGGTAGAGCCTCCCGAGTGACGGGTGGGCATAAGAACTCTACTAATCGTCATTTCATACATTTAAGAGAAGGGAGCAAAGAGGAGAAATGGAAGTTCTAGAGATACCCAATACGGCGAAAACACCACAAATCAGTTTGAATCCGAATGGGACGTTACTTTTTAAGGGACGTTCAATCCCTGAAAACTCTATTGATTTCTATCGCCCCGTAATGGACTGGTTGACGGAATATGCGCGCGAAGCTCAGCCTCTAACAACAGTTGAGATGCGCCTTGAATACTTTAATACCAGCTCATCTAAGTGTATACTTGATATCTTCAAGCGTCTAAGCCTCATTCACGAGCTACCTGGCAAGGAAGTGCAAGTAAAGTGGTACTTCTTCAGCGACGACGAAGATATGTATGAATCGGGCAACGATTATAGTACGATAGTGAAGATCCCGTTCGAGTTAGTTCCTTATACATCAGAAGATTAGGAAATTACACTTCTAACTGGAACAAAATTTACGAAGCACAAGTGTATTAGCAAAGTAATACATTCGTTTTTAAGGTGCTCTGTGTCGCATTTGTGGAGGTAGGTCGTGGCATTTCCCTATTCTGCTATTCTGTTGGAGCGCTGTAAAGCACTATCCCAGTTAGCTGACCTAGCACAGTTGCGTACACGTAGGAGTAACGTTGTTTTACACGGCGTTTCAGGCTCTTTTCTCCCACTAATTGTCGGAGCAGAGAGCCTTTTTTCTATCTCCTCTTCTCCCTCAGAAAAAAAATCTATACCATGCCTCTCGGTAGTGCTATGTCCCGATCATGATGCTGCAGCACACTTTTTTACCGATCTAAACACTTTGGTGGGCAAAGAAGACATTCTCTTTTTTCCTTCTTCGTACAGAGGGCGTATAGACACAGCGAATCTTTTGCCAGAGCGTGTCGTACAACGAACGGAAACCCTACTTGCCCTGACAAGAGAGCAAGTTGCACGACCTCTAATTGTCGTTACCTACCCAGCAGCTCTTGCCGAAAAAGTAGCGGTAAGTAGTACAGAAACTGAAAACAATATTTCTATCCATTTAGGAGAAAATATCTCGCAAGATGCTTTTATTGAAGCACTTGAGAATATGGGCTTTACGCAAGAAGAGTTCGTTTATGAACCCGGACAATATGCCCGACGAGGCTCTATTGTAGACCTTTTCTCGTATGCCGACTATTACCCATATCGTGTCGATTTTCTTGGCGACGAAATAGACTCGATCCGGCGTTTTGCCGTAGAGAGCCAGCTTTCTATCGAAACGTTGAACGACGTTCTTGTCGTAGGCGCTATGACCGAGGAAGCAGACAAAAAAGTATTACTCCATACGTTCTTCCCTGCCTCAACCCTACTTTGGACCGCGGATACGAAATCTTTACTCTCCGATTTTGCCATCACGCGTAATGAGATAGAAGAAGAACTATCGCTTCATTTTGCCAAGTTAGAGGAGTTGGAGGGAATTCTCGCCAATTTCTCTTTGTTGGAATATGATGTACTAGAGGTGCGTAGCCAAGCGAAAAACATCTCTTTTCATGCACACCCACAACCCCTATTCCACAAAAATTTTAACCTTATAGCAGAAACGCTGCGCAATGAGGCAGCAGCTGGGCATACCTCCTATATACTTTCCGAACAAACAAGCCAACTCGAGCGTCTCAAAAATATCCTTGAAGATCACCACCTAGAAGCTGGAAGAGAATATACGCTGGTCGAAGCCTCGCTACATGCAGGCTTCTGTAGCGAAGAACTAGGGGTTAATTTTTTTACAGATCACGAACTCTTCGAGCGACATCATGCTTACCGTCTGAGCCGTCAGATATCGCGTCGCGATTCTCTTAGCGTCGCCGAATTGCAACAACTTAAACCAGGCGATTACGTTGTCCACGAGGACTACGGGATCGGCATTTTTGAGGGGCTTGTTACACATCGTAAAGACGGAGTAAATTACGAGCTAGTGCGACTTTCTTATCGCGATCACGACTCGCTGCTCATGAGCGTGCATAGCCTCGATAAACTTTCCAAGTATCGCGCTAGTGAGGATACGCCCCCCGTCCTCAACAAGCTCAATTCGAGCGCGTGGAATAAGCTTAAGGCGCGAACAAAAAAGCAAGTCAAAGACATTGCGCGCGATTTGATACAGCTCTATGCACAGCGGAGAGCACAAGAAGGTTTCGCTTATTCCCCCGATACCTATTTGCAAGAAGAATTAGAAGCTTCTTTTCAGTACGAGGACACACCAGATCAACTTGCAACTACGATTGCTGTTAAGCGAGACATGGAGCAAAACATCCCCATGGATCGCCTTATATGTGCCGATGTAGGATTTGGAAAAACGGAAATTGCAATACGAGCATCCTTCAAAGCAGTCTGCGACAATAAACAAGTAGCTGTTCTTGTGCCTACCACAGTGCTTGCCTTGCAGCACTACCGAACCTTTTGTCGCCGTCTCTCCAATTTCCCTTGTAGAGTAGCTATTCTGTCTCGACTTCAAACCACGAAGCAACAAAAAAAGGTGATGGAAGGTCTCGCAGATGGGAGCATCGACGTTGTGATAGGAACGCATTCTTTGTTGCGCTCCTCAATACAATTTAAGGATCTCGGTTTACTTGTTGTCGACGAAGAACAAAAATTTGGAGTGGCAGCTAAAGAACACCTTAAGGCAATGCGTACATACGTAGATACGTTGACTCTTACAGCTACTCCCATCCCACGCACACTTCAATTCTCATTAATGGGAGCACGGGATATGTCGGTCATTGCAACACCACCGCCCAATCGTTATCCCATAGAGACCGAAGTCATGAAATTCGACGAAACGCGAATAGTTACTGCAATTCGGCGAGAAGTACAACGCGGTGGACAGGTCTATTTTGTAAACAATTTGGTGCAAAATCTTACACTCTTACACGCACGCCTCGAAGAATTATTGCCCGAGGTACGTTTCGCTGTCGCACATGGGCAAATGCGTCCTACTGATCTCGAGCAAGTCATGTTAGAGTTTATGAACGGAGACTACGACGTGCTGCTATGTACATCAATTGTTGAAGCAGGGCTAGATATACAGAACGTTAATACGATTTTCATAAACAACGGACACCGTTTCGGGTTGAGCGATCTACACCAGTTGCGTGGTCGCGTCGGAAGGTCTGATCGAAAGGCATACTGCTATATTCTCATTCCTATGACCGAGACCCTCACCCCAAATGCTCGTCAGCGCCTAAAGGCTATTGTAGAGTATTCCGATTTGGGCAGCGGAATGAGCTTGGCAATGCAAGATCTTAATATCCGAGGTGCTGGTAACTTGCTAGGGGCGGAACAAAGTGGTTTTATTGTCGATTTAGGCTTGGAAACCTACTACAAAATCTTGGATGAGGCAGTCGAGGAACTGAAACATGAAGAATTCTCAGAACTATTTACTGACGAAAACAAGAATGAGAAGACGTATATCATCCCCGAGTGTGTGGTAGATAGCGACATGCCACTTTACCTACCACCAGAATATGTAGAAAGTACTGCCGAACGTATGCGGTTGTATCGTAAATTGAATGCTTTACAAAATACGGAGGATGTAAACCATTTTATAGCAGAATTGCAAGACCGTTTCGGAGAACTTCCCACAGAGGCTCAAGAATTACTCAAGATCCCCGAATTGAAATGGACGGCTCGTTCGCTAGGTATCCAACGTATACAGTTTCAAAATGGCGTAATGGTGTTGCAATTTATCACACCTATGACTTCGCCCTTCTATGCCAGCGATCTCTTTGGGCTTATTTTGAAAAATATCGCCGCATTGGGGAATCAAGCCCAACTCCGTCAAACGGAAACATCTTTGAGTCTAGTGGTGCGTGGTATCCAAAATATTGATACCGCGCAAGAACTCCTAAAGCGTTTAGCAAAGAACTGAGGATGCGAGCCCTTCTCCTAGACTCTGGTAATACGCGCATAAAAACAGGGATTGCAATAGATGGGCGTATTGTTGAGCTGCATATTTTTGAACACTCTGACCAAAAAGCTATTCTGAATTTTGCCCTAAAATCGAGGGTAGAAGCCTGTTGTATTTGTGATGTGAGTGGGCAAATCAACGACTTTATTGCAAAACTCGAGCAACGTTATACGGGGCAATTTCATTACGTTTCATCTGCAAGCCGAGTCCCCTTCAACAAAGGCGGCGGATTTTATCCGACAATGGGAAGCGATCGCATTGCGGCGCTCGTCGGTGCCTATCTACGTACCAAGCCACGTGCTGTGCTCGTTATAGACGCAGGTACAGCTCTGACTTACGATTTTCTGGATAACAATGCAACCTATTGCGGCGGGCTAATCTCCCTAGGCATTGAGATGCGCCTGCGTGCCTTGCATACGTTTACAGGTCGTTTACCGTTAGTAAAGATGCCTGAGGAACGTTTCTATCCTTTCACTACTGAAGGAACAGAGTCCTGTTTGCAGGCAGGGATTGTGGCAGGTGTTACAGGAGAGTTCAAATATCTCATCTCAGAACTGAGAGAGCGCTATGACGATTTTGAGATCTTCTTAACAGGTGGCGACGCGGAATGTCTGTCAAATTTCTATTTTTGTAAAAGTTTTATTGTTCAGAATTTGGTTTTG
>CAUVMY010000105.1:0-5460 GCA_963552845.1 uncultured Bacteroidia bacterium | reverse complement strand
GTATTTATTTACAAGCTATTTTTTACGGGCTCTTATGATGCTTCGTTCGCGTCGCTTTAATAACTAAAACGACGTAGTTGCGTTATCTTTGCAAGAAGGTAGAGGGTGCATTATTACTATGTTGGTGTGTTTTGTTAGGTACAGGAAGTTCTGTATCCCGTTTTTTTCCGTTCTCTTTTCATTGTTTTGTAGTTGGGTAACAGCTACTACTGTGCCCGAATGGCAATTGAAGTATAATAAAGGGAGTGCTGTACTACATCTTAAGCTCCCGCCTCCCGCCTTGCTTACTGTGCCAGAGTATCCCAACGCGTATATCCCTAACCTTGCTACAGCCACCTATCTTGCTCCTACAGGTATGCCCGATCTTCCTGTTTTGGCGTATGAAGTGCTATTGAACAGTGAAAAAAGCGCACTACTTCTCGCTTTGCATGCGGAGGATAGTATATTGACAGATATAAACATTGTTCCTGCGCGCGAACCGCGTATCGTCGGGCATCCGCTCAAGCCGCGTATTGCAGGAGAGGTTTACCACCAAGACCTCTATACGCCTGCGGAGCGTGTAACATTGAGTCCGCCATATTACGTCAATGGCGCGTGGCGACAAACGGTCTACGTGTATCCCTACACTTATAATCCCGTGCGTCGCGAACTGAGAGCAGCGAAGACGATTACAATCGAACTAAAAGGCGTGCAACAGTCCACAGCTCCGCATCGTGGTAGGGTGCGTGGTCTTTTCACTTCCGAAGAAAATGGTGCGTTACTTATCGTAACGCCTGCTCATTATCTTTCGACTTTGCAACCATTCGTGGCGTGGAAACGAGAGCGTGGGTTAATTGTAGAAACGCTTATTTATGGCTCTGCATTAGAGGGCTACCCCCATGTTACCGATACTACAGCCCTACAGCAGTACATACGTACCCGTTACGCCAAAAGTGGCGAACCACTAAAATTTGTGCTTTTGGTGGGAAATCGTACCGAAGTTCCGCCTTTGCGGCGCGATGCCCCAGCAGGGGTAAAAGCAGATAGTGACCAAGCTTATGGGCAAATAATTGGGGATGACCCATACAACGAGGTCTATGTCGGTCGATTCTCGGCATACGAAGTAGAACATCTGAAAACGCAGGTAGAGCGAGTATTATGGTACGAACGTGATATGCGTCACTACGAAATTGGCTACAATCGGGGCTTGTGCATTGCCTCTAATGAGGGAGCGATGATCGGCGATAATAACGAGACGGATCTACAACACACAGAAAAAATTCGAGCCTTGTTACTCAATCGAGGCTATACATCGGTAGATTTACTTGCCGATGAAAACAATAAAGCGGTTGTTGCCGAGCAAGTGTCTGAGGTAGTAAATAGGGGTGTTGGAGTTATTACGTACGTGGGACATGGTTTCCCTAATCGTTGGAAGACTTCTCACTTCTCTAATAGCGATGTGCAAGCATTAGAATCTAACAGTACCTACCCCGTAATTTTCAATACAGCTTGCGATAATGGCAATATGGAGGCTGCTAAGTGTTTTGCTGAGGCTTGGCTTTGGGCGCAAAGGAGCGGAAAACCCACGGGAGCTATTGGTATCAATGCGAGTAGTGAGGCTCAGTTCTGGGATGCTCCGATGCGTGGACAGGATGCGATGGTAGAATATTTTACCAAACAGCGCGAACTCCCATACGTTGTCACACTTGGTGGCATTATGAATGCGGGGATGAAGGATATGCTACTCGTATATGGTAGTGCCCCTAAAAGTACGGGACGCATAACTGCTGAAACATGGAACATATTCGGAGATCCGACGGTAGTACTTCGTACAAAAGCGCCAGAGATTCTCAACGTCTCGCATCCGAGCGAGCTGCTTGTTTCAGAACGGAGTTTTGAAATACACTGCCCTAGCGAGCAAATTCAGGCAACGTTGAAACTGACCTATCCGTCTGGCGAAGTGATTTATGACAATGCTGAATTTATAAGTGGGCGTGCACGCTTTACGGGGTTAACTCTTGTAAAAGATGCCGTTGCGCACATTACAGTATGGGGTGTCAACAAAGAGACATATACTGCTGACTTACCCTGCATTGAAAATACAAGCTCTCCTCTTCGTGTTAAGACTTTTTGGCTTAAATCGAAGACAACTAACATGACAGGTCTTGTCGGTGCTGGCGAAACGTGGGAAGTATGGGGTTCTTTCGTTTACCAAGGTACAACACCACCACTAGCAGGTGTACGAGCCTATTTAAGTGT
This sequence comes from uncultured Bacteroidia bacterium, assembly GCA_963552845.1. GTDB lineage: Bacteria > Bacteroidota > Bacteroidia > Bacteroidales > CAJPTX01 > Bacteroides_D. Next base: position 3,222 of record CAUVMY010000105.1, on the reverse strand, counting down.
TCAGCCACAAACCAGCGGAACTATTACTCCCACAGAAGGGGTTGCGCTACCCACATTTAATACCCCTGCGCAAGAAGAAGAGCTAAAACTCGGCGAGGTAAAGATTAGCGATATCCTAGCGAATGGGGATAAGTTTATACTGGAGCTCACACTTCGTAACGGAGAGACTATTATCGCGAAGCGTTCTATGTCAGTAATCGTCACGGCATCGCGTGCCACAATAGACAGTGTGTGGGCTACATCTACACTTACAGTACGTCCAGGTGCAATGCTTCCTTTGCGTGTACAAATCACAAATCGTGGACTTGGCGAATTCAAAGATGGAGAGCTCCGTTTTTATTGGAAAAATTCTCCTTCTCCGATTATTCAAAACATTCCCTCAATTAGTACTGGGCAGGGTTTAGCTGTGGCACAGAATATAGTAATCCCTACTCCGCTTGCTTCTCTTCAAAAAGCGGTTCTGTGTGTAGAACTATGGAAAGGCTCATACAAGCATGCGACCAAAGAACTAATGGTTGTGGGAGGACTTCCGATTACTCCTGTTTTAAGCTACGATGACCGCTATCCGTTTGCCACCACAACAACCGTTTACCAAGAAACCTTCTTTTACTTCGATAAACCTCGCTTTCTCGAGAAAGGGGGGCGGCTTCTTACCGTACAGCTTCCAATCCATTATGCGGCACCCAGTCTGGTACTCAACAATTTTTACATTGAAGTACTCAGACGCATTGATCTTACCGACTTGTCAAAAGTCTCTATAGATCCTATACCTCCCGAGAAGGCTTTTAGTGGAGAGTTCCCTATTCGGAATGGTATTATAACACTCCCTCTAGAGCCGTACGACTACAATACTTTCGAAAGCGATTTGATTCTTCGCATTCGTAGTCAGGACAATTCAAAGCTAGGCGAATACTTTATCCCAGCACATAAACAGGCATACACGGGTGTGTTAGTGCGCAGAGAATGGAGCAATGGCAAACTAGATACGATTACTTCGCGTTCGTTGCCCCTACTTCGCTTCGAAACTGCGGAAGAAGTACCATTTACATTTACAGTGCTGGACGAACAAGATTTGCCCTGTACAAATGCTGAACTGACCATATACGGTGAAAAGTATACGACTGATGCCGCGGGCAAAGTCACTATTCCGCCTCTATGGGAGGGCAATTATGATGTGACGGTATTTAGCTCCTTACACGGACTTCAGACCTTTGAGCTGGCTCTGCGTAAGGAAACGCCCAACTACACGCTTCAGTTGAAAGCTCCGCGGCTGCTAGACCTTACTTGCATACTTACTAGTCGTTCGGGTGAACGGATAGCTGATGCTTTAATTCGGGTAGGTGGTAACGAGTACTACACAGGAAGTAATGGTACTGTTAGTATACAGGTACTTGAGGGGCTTCGCGAATTTTGGGTATATGCAGATGGTTATGAAGGCGAGAAGTTCGCTCGTCGCATTACGAATCAACAGAAGGAATACGAATTCATTTTGTCGCCACGCGAACGAACAGAAGTATTTGAGGTGCTATGTACTCCGAACCCTACGCACGGCGATTTGCGTTTATCTTCGCATAGTATCATGAGCGAAGTTCGTCTTTTCGCGATAGATGGCTCTTTGATTGCAAATTATAAACTTCACGGTTACAACTACATATTAGGAATACAGAACCTCCCGCGTGGACTATACATAGTTGAGGTTCGTGGCAATGAACCGAAGCAGCTAACGCGCATGAGAATTGTAAAAGACCGATGAGGAGTAAACACCTTTCACGTACCAAACGGTATTACCAGCGCTTTATAAACTTTATTCAGCGCGAAATTTGGATTACAGAATACGAGGAGAATCCAACGTTGCAGCAACGTCTGAAACGTTTGCTACGAATCATCCTTCTTGCTTCTCGAGGTTTTGCGCGTAATAGTGTACAACTACGCGCTACAGCTCTGACCTACTATACGATGATGTCCTTAGTCCCCATTGTAGCTATGGCTTTCGCTATAGCGAAAGGCTTCGGACTTGAGGAACGGCTTACACTAATTATCCACGAGCGTTTGGATGCTTATCCCGAGGTAAGCGACAAGCTTGTAGAGTTCTCCTCTGCCCTATTGGAACGCACTGGGGCAGGGCTTATAGCAGGGATCGGGGTTATAATGCTTTTTTGGTCAGTAATCAAAGTGTTTAATAACATTGAGAAATCGTTCAATGTAATATGGCGAGTTACTGCTTCGCGAAGTTGGTATCGTAAGTTCAGCGACTATCTCTCTATGATGCTTCTCGCACCCCTCCTTGTTCTTGCAGCGAGTAGTGCCAATGTCTTCCTAAAATCCTTCCTCATTAAGGCAGCCAAAGATGTAGAACTTTTGGGGCTACTTAAGGATTATATGCTAGTCTTGTTACGGGTAGGACCCTATATATTGCTCACGTTTGCGTTTACTTTCCTTTACCTAGTGATGCCCAACACAAAGGTGAAGTTCTCAGCAGCCATGATGGCTGGTCTTGTGGCAGGAGTCTCTTTTGCCGTTACCCAGTGGTTCTATCTGGCATTTCAGTTCGGAGTATCTAAATTTAATGCTATCTATGGTAGTTTTGCCGCCTTACCCTTGCTCCTTATCTGGTTGCAAATCAGCTGGCTCATTATACTTGTGGGGGCAGAACTTTCCTACGCTATACAGAATGTAAAGCTCTACGAGTTTGAAAAGGATGCAACTAACTTGAGCCCCAAACGAACGAAAATCCTTTCTATTCTCTTACTCTCTACTGTATTATGTCGTTTTCGTAATGGAGAAATGCCATTATCCTCCGAACAACTCGCCGAAGAGCATGGTATACCACTGCGCCTTGTCAATAAGCTACTACAATGGATGGTTGCAACAGGTTTGCTAAGTATGGTTTATACAAAAGATGAAAAAGACCCAGCATACCAGCCAGGACAAACCGTTGAGAAATACAGCTTAGGCAATCTTATCCGTAAGCATGACGAATTCGGGAACTCTATTAAGGCGCGCGGGAAACTCCTCCCGATTATTGAGGAGTTGTACGAGGATTATATGCGTCGCGAGGAGGCGGAGAACTATACGTTGCAAGCTATTATAGACAATATTGAAAAAGAACACAAATAATCGGCAGAAAACCACTAAACAGCAAAACTAAGATGTCGCACTATAGACACCTACAAGAAGAGGAACTAAAGCTCCGCATTGGCGATGTTTTTTTTTCGCAATACG
>CAUVMY010000104.1:0-5462 GCA_963552845.1 uncultured Bacteroidia bacterium | reverse complement strand
GTTGCGAACGTATAATCAATAGAGGGTTCTTTTGGCTTTATTGCATAAGTAATATACAGGGAGGTAGCAAAGTGTGTTTTGACACGCCTCCAGAAAATTTGCGTCGCGCTGCTGCTTCACAATATTTCTATTTTCGCACTGAAAGTGCAGCACAATCTACCCCAAGGTAAGCCGCACAGTATGCGCGACACCTTGGGTAAATACAGCATTCTCCTTGCATGCGCCCTGTCAGGGCAACACAAGTTTCGTAAAAGAAAGACCGAACTCGGACACTCCATTGTATTTTTTACCACAGACCCTTATAATAATGTGTCGCATGTGGTTGTTTTGACCTTGCTCGCTCTGGTATAGACTTTTTGTTGTAACTTAACAAGCGTGGATTCTATCTAAAACAACCATGGCACTCAAGAAGCAACCCCTCACTTCGGCAACACATAGTGAGTTTACACTCGAGGCTTTAAGGCAAATAGCCCCCTCCGCCTTTACAGAAGTTCGTGATGTAGATGGCAACCTTGTACACAAAGTGGACTTTGAAGTGCTACGAGAGTTGTTGGGCGATGCCATTCTCGATAACGATGAGGAACGTTTTGGCTTTCATTGGGTAGGCAAGCAAGAGGCAAAACGTGCGGCAGCAGAGCCTATTCATAAAACCTTGCGTCCCGTAGTGGGAGAGAGCGTGGACTGGGATACTACCGAGAACCTCTACATTGAGGGAGACAACCTAGAGGTGTTGAAACTCCTACAACGTGCCTACCTCGGCAAGGTGAAGATGATTTACATCGATCCCCCCTACAACACGGGCAACGACTTTGTCTATGATGACGACTTTGCCATGAGTGGTGCTGAACTAGACGTGGCTATGGGCAATGTAGATGCAGAGGGTAACCGCTTGCGCAAGAACTTAGACAGTAACCCGCGCTATCACTCCGATTGGTGTTCTATGATTTACAGTCGTCTCCTTGTGGCACGTACGCTACTTGCTAATGATGGGGTAATTTTCATCTCGATAGACGACAATGAGGTGCACCACCTCCGTAAGATTTGCGACGAGGTGTTTGGGTGTTCCAATTTTGTAGCAGAATTAGTGCATCAACGCGCTAAAGGTGGTGGGCAAGCCAAATACATCGTAAAAGGTCATGACTATATTTTGGTATACGCAAGCAACTTGGAGCGCATTTCACTCACTAGAAAAAAAGTTGTGCAACAACGGACTATAGAGATCGATGGCGAGTTGTATATAAAGAATGACGATGTACTCAGAAAGACTTTCGGGAAGAAAAATAAAGCGAATGGAGACCGATGCTGTTTTTATGAACAAATAGAAGAATACAAAGGGGTTGAGAAAAAGAGAGAAATAGATCGGCTTATTGAAAATGGTGAGTTATTTCTGGAGGAGAACAAAGAGGGAATGCACACCATCTGTAGGTATGAAAAGGTTTCAGAGGCGACATCAAAATTGTATTCGATCATAAAAGTACTATCTGAAGAAGGGAAGAAAGATCTGGAAGCGTTGGGAATTTTAGGATTCTCATACCCTAAACCTAAAGAACTACTCATACAGCTTCTAGAAGCAGGCTCGAATAAAGATTCCCTTATTCTCGATTTCTTTTCAGGCTCAGCCACGACTGCGCACGCTGTAATGCAGCTCAATGCAGAAGACGGAGGCGAACGTAAGTACATCTGTGTGCAGCTCCCCGAAGCCACCCCCGAGGGAAGCGAGGCGCGCAAAGGGGGTTACAGTACCATTTGCGAGATTGGTAAGGAGCGAATTCGCCGAGCAGGTGAGAAAATTAAGGAAGAGCATCCCGAAGTAGCAGATGCTTTGGATACGGGTTTCCGCGTGTTGCGCGTAGATTCGTCGAATATGGAAGATGTCTACTTCGAGCCTGCGCAATTAAGTCAAGCGAGCCTTTTCGCGCAAGTAGAAAATGTAAAAGAGGGGCGTACGGAGCTAGACTTGCTCTTTGGTTGTATGGTGGATTGGGGTGTGGATTTGAGCCGTCCGTTGCGTAAGGAAGAGGTGGCAGGTAGGAAGCTGCATATCGTGAACGTGGGGGAACTCGTTGCTTGCTTTGATAGTGCGATCAACCTAGAGGTAATTCGTTACATCGCGGGGCTGAATCCGTTACGTGTCATCCTTCGAGAGACGTGCTTTACCTCTGATGTTGATAAACTTAACCTCTACGAGCAGTTTAAACAGTTTTGTGGCTGGAGCGACGAGGAAGCTTATAAGCGGATTCATGTGATCTAGCAAAGAACTCGTAGAGAAGCAACGGATAGGTATGAAGGTGTGGTCGAAAGAATGCATCAAATTGTCAATTGATTAGAATTGCTCACATTGAGATGGAAGAGAGAGAGAAGATAATCATCTATACAGATGAAAGCGGACTGACAAAAATAGATGTCACACTCGAAGAGGATACGCTTTGGCTTACCCAAGCACAGATGGCACAGTTGTATCAGACTAGTAAGTCAAATGTGAGTGAACATATCAAGCATATTTTTGAAGAGAGAGAATTGATGGAAAGTTCAGTTGTTCGGAAATTCCGAACAACTGCCGCCGACGGTAAATCTTATATTACCTCTTTTTATAGTCTTGATATGATAATTGCTTTGGGGTATCGTGTGCGTTCCATTATTGCCACTCGTTTCCGTCAGTGGGCTACTGAAAGACTAAAAGAATATATAATCAAAGGATTTACGCTGGATGATGATCGTCAGAAACAACTCGGAGGGGGAAGTTATTGGAAGGAGTTGTTGGAACGTATTCGCGATATCCGCGCTACGGAGAAAGTCCTTTACCGTCAAGTTTTGGAAATCTATGCTACTAGTATAGACTATGATCCGCGGGCAGCAGTAACGAAGGAATTTTTTCAAAAAGTGCAGAATAAGCTCCATTATGCCATTCACGGGCATACGGCGGCAGAGCTAATTGTGGAACGGGCAGATGCGGAAAAGGAATTTATGGGGCTTCTGACTTTTAAGGGTAATCAGCCCACACTCGTAGAGGCTTGCACGGCAAAGAATTATCTCAATGAGAAAGAGTTGCGCGCAATGGGGCAGCTCGTATCGGGGTTTCTGGATTTTGCAGAGCGCCAAGCTGAACGTGAACAACCGATGACGATGAACGACTGGGCACGTTACTTAGACAGGATTTTGACGATGTCTGGCGAACAGCTTTTGCAAGATGCGGGCAAGGTGTCGCATACCGATGCAATGGAGTATGCCACAAATGAGTATCGTAAATATAAACAGCGCACGTTGAGCGATGTGGAGCGAGACTACCTCGAGACTATCAAGCGAATAGAAATAATCGGGAAGAAAAAAGAGTAGGATGCAGCTGAGCTTAAGTCACGCCGTTATAACGGATATGTTTTGCGGAATTCTCGTCATTACATTTTGAAGTGCCTATGAAGCTACAATTTAAGCACCAAGCTTTTCAACGCGATGCCGCACGTGCGGTAATCGAGGTTTTCCGTGGTCATCCTTTACAGGATGCTTTTGCCTATAGTACGGATCTCGCTAAGGACAAATTGCAGTTACAGTTGCATGGCTTTCGCAACCATGAAATAGAACTCAGCGACGAGGAGTTGACTCGAAACATCCGAGAGGTGCAACACGGTCAGGATCTAAAACCAATAGAGCGCGTATTGCGAGATGATAACGGTACGCTTGCACTGAGTATTGAGATGGAAACGGGTACGGGTAAAACCTATACCTACATTAAAACCATGTACGAGTTGCACAAGCACTATGGTTGGACGAAATTTATTGTCGTGGTGCCTAGTGTGGCTATCCGTGAGGGTGTAATCAAGAGTCTCGAGACAATGGGCGACCATTTTGCCGAGGACTATGGCGAGCGCATGCAATATTTTGTATATGATAGCTCTCGGCTTACGTCGATTGACCAGTTTGCCTCAGATTCTAAGATACACGTAATGGTGATCAACACGCAAGCTTTTAATGCTACGGGGGCAGATGCGCGGCGTATTTCTATGCATCTAGAAGATTTTGCTTGGCGTCGTCCCATAGACGTAATCGCAGAGACACGCCCTATTCTCATCATAGATGAACCGCAAAGTGTGCTGGGGGCAGACCGAAATAATAAGACCCGTCTGGGACTAAAGCAGTTCACCCCCTTGTTCTCGCTCTTGTATAGTGCCACGCACCGTCGGGACGATGTTTACAATCAGGTGTATCGGCTCGACGCAATAGATGCATTCAACAAGCGGCTAGTGAAGAAGATAGAGGTAATGGGGGTGGAGCAGGTCGGCACAACAGGGACTACAGGATACCTTTATCTTGATGCTATTGTGCTTGCTAAGAAGAAAGGCGAAGCTCCGCGAGCACGTATTAGTTTCAATGCTACTACTCGAGTAGGGTTACGTACGAGTACTCGTCTTGTAAACGAAGGTTTTGACTTGTTTGCTGCGAGTGGTGAACTTGAAGCCTACCGCGATGGCTTTATAGTTGAACGCATTGATGGCGTGAAGGGGTGCGTTTGCCTCAGTAGTGGGCAGGAGGTTTACGAAGGGCAAACGATAGGAGCAGTGACCGAGAACGAGATACGTCGTATCCAGATACGCACCACAATACAGAAACACCTAGAGCGAGAGCAGCTACTCTTATAAACAGGGGATTAAGGTGCTAAGTCTGTTCTTTATAGATGCGGTAGAGAATTACCGTGTGTATGAAACAGGAGGCAATACGCGTAAGGGGCAATGGGCTGAAATCTTTGAAGAGGAGTACCAGTCAGTGCTAAATGAGGTTCAGAACCTTTTTATGGATGACGACTACAGACAATACCTTAAGGGGATAAGTGTAGAGAGTACCCATGCGGGTTATTTCTCGCAGGATAAAAAGGGAAATATGATAAATTCGAAAGTGAAACGAGGTGAAACTACAGCCAACGATCCCGATGCTTATCAGCTTATAATGCGCGATAAAGAACGATTACTCTCGTTTGCCGAGCCTACTCGTTTTATCTTTTCTCACTCTGCCCTAAAGGAGGGGTGGGATAACCCTAACGTCTTCCAAATTTGTACACTCAAACAAAGCGATAGTGAGGTAAAAAAACGTCAAGAAGTAGGGCGAGGTATGCGTCTCTGTGTCAATCAAAGGGGCGAGCGACAAGACAGCGACTTGTTGGGCAATGCCGTGTATGATACCAACATATTGACCGTAATTGCCAGCGAGAGCTATAAGAACTTTTCTGAGGCTTTGCAAAAGGAGTTGGCAGAGAGTATCACATCGCGTGCAGTGTTAGTTACGGAAGTTTTTTTTGCAGGTAAAACGATAATCCGAGCTAATGGAACGGAGCAAACGCTTAATGCTTCGCAGGCTGCCTATATTGTAGAGGAGCTTACGCTTGCAGGTTATCTCAAAAAACAGAAACTTACTGAAAAATACTATGCCGATAAGCGGGCTGGTAGTCTACGGTTGAACGAGTGGCAAGCTGAACA
>CAUVMY010000103.1:0-5490 GCA_963552845.1 uncultured Bacteroidia bacterium | reverse complement strand
TGTGATATAACGTAGAGCGAAACCGCAATGCGACCCTTATTTTTCGCACTGAAAGTGCAACACATTACAGCCCAAAGTTTTACATTGGGCTGACAAGACTCACCACCGCCGTTCGGCGGGATTTTATTTGAGCCCCTTAATGGGGCGGGTCTTTTTAGCACGGTGGTAAAACCCCGTGCGTATTATAATGGGATTTGCGTATCATCGCATGCGTGCCTTGCCCAGTCCGTCACGTCTTACCATGACGTGTATTACTCGCATTGTATGCGATTATTTCATGGCACGACGCAGATGAAACATCGCCCTAGATGAATAAAATTCTCTTTTTTACTCCATTTTGGGGATTTCAGGGCGGCGGATTTATGCTTTTTTCTGCCAGATCGGGCAAATAGACGGAAAAAGACAAAATTATTTAACCGACAAATAACCAATAATTTATAAAATATTGTAGATGTTACCCCTCTAGGTATTTTCTGCACTTCCCCTATTTGAGAGACCTTTCGTCAAAAAAAATATTTATTTGTCAAATTATTTTATGGGAGGGTATACAAATGAAACGCAAGCTACAAACTATTGGTTGGCTCACAGCATTTTTTGCACTGGCTTTGCTGTGGGTATCGCCCGCAATGGCGGAAGATTACGGGCTTTATATAGCAGGCGTACAAGTCACAGATGCCAATTGTAATGACTTAAGTGGAATTATGGATGTTACGGTAGCCGCAGGTGGCGAATTCAAATACGACCCAGCTACTAAGGCACTGACGATGAAGGATGTAACTGTGTCGGCAGACGATAATAGCTATGCAATTTATAACAGAGACGTAGAGGGATTAAAAATTGAGGTATTGGGATCTAATCGCTTAGGAGCAGCACGTCTTTCAACCTTGTATATGGAAGCTTCTACGTTTATAGAAGGCAGTGGTTCTCTTATTGCTGTAAGCGATTATGTGGCTTTTCACATCTATAAAACAACCATTACCATTTCCGACATCACGCTCGAAGCGACTGGTTACTATGGTATTGCAGGAGGAAATGGCATGGAGAACGAGAAACTTATCCTGAAGAATGCGAAAGTATCAGCCACCGGCACAAAAGCTGGAATTGCACGTTTAGCTTCGTTTACCACCGAAGGTTTTAATATTATAATTCCTGTAGGTGGAGACTTCAACACTACTAAACACGCTGTAGTAGATGCAAAGGGGAATGAGGCAAAAAGGGTAAAAATAGCGCCTAGCATTGATGAATATGATCTCCATATAGCAGGCACGCAAGTAACGGATCTCAACTGCGATGATTTAAGCAAAATTGAGGGTGTTACGGTAGCCGCAGGCGGCGAATTCAAATACGACCCAGTTACTAAGGCACTGACGATGAAGGATGTAACAGTGTCAGTAGGAGATGGTAAAGATGCAATTTTGAACAGAGGCGTTGAGGGATTAAAAATTGTAGTATCGGGCACTAATCGTATAGAAGCGACAGATTGGTCAGCCTTGATTATAAGCGCGTCTACAACGATAGAAGGCAGTGGTTCTTTCATTACAGTATGCAACAAAGAAAGTGGAGTAAGCGTGTACATCGGTTCTGAAGCGACTCTCACAGTTTCTGATATTACATTCGAAGCATCGGGGAAATGGGGCATTATAGGTTCTACCACCCTTAAGGGCAAGGCTCTTATTTTGAGGAACGCGACGGTAAAAGCCACAGGTACTGAAGCCGGAATTGCAGATTTGACTTCGTTTACCACCGAAGGGTGCGAAATTGTAGTACCTACAGGCGGCAAATTCGACCAAACAAAACATGCCGTAGTAGATGCAGAAGGAAATATTGCGAAGGAGGTAAAGATAGAGCCTGCCATCTATGTAGCAGAGACACGGGTCACAAATGATAATTGTAACGACTTAAGTGGGATTACTGGCGTTACAGTAGCCGCAGACGGCGAATTCAAATACGACCCAGCTACAAAAACGCTGTATATGAAAAATGTGACTGTATCGGTTGGTAATGAAAAAAATCCGATTCGAAACAGAAGTATGGAGGGGCTAAAAATTGTAGTATCGGGCACTAATCGCTTAGAAGCGACAAATTGGTCAAGCTTGAGTTGTTTAGCGTCTACAGAGATAAAAGGTAGTGGTTCTCTTACTACAACGAGTAGCAGTGGTGCAGGTGTGTACCTCGCTGTAGCGAAGACCCTTACCATTTCTGATATCACACTCGAAACATCAGGGGCATGGGGAATTACTGGTCTATTTGGCAATGGGAATGAGACACTTATCCTTAAAAACGCAAACGTAACAGCTACAGGCACAACGGCGGGAATTGCTTGTTTAGCTTCGTTTACCACCGAGGAGTGCGAAATTGTAGTACCCGCGGGTGGGAAGTTTGAAGAGACGAAACATGCTGTAGTCGATGCTGGTGGCAATAAAGCGAAAACGGTGAAGATTGAGCGTATCATTGAGCTCCATATAGCAGGCACTCAAGTTACGGATGCCAATTGTAATGATTTAAGTGGAATTGAGGGTGTTACGGTGGCCGCGGGCGGCGAATTCAAATACGACCCAGCTACTAAGACACTGACGATGGAGGATGTAACAGTGTCAGTTGGAGATGGTATAAATGCAATTGGGAACGAGGGCGTAGAAGGACTAAAAATTGTAGTATCGGGCACTAATCGCTTAGAAGCGACAAATAAGTCAGCCTTGGCTTGTTTAGCTCCTACCGAGATTGAAGGCAGTGGTTCTCTTATTGCTGTAAGCGATTATGTGGCTTTTCACATCTATAAAACAACCATTACCATTTCCGACATCACCCTCGCAGCATCAGGGAAAAGAGGCATTTCTGGTGTTGATGAAATAGAGTGTGATGAAGAGCTTGTCCTGAAAAATGCGAAAGTAACGGCTACTGGCACAGAGGCTGGAATTACAAGTTTGATTTCACTTACATTCGAAGACTGTAAAATTGTAGTGCCTGAGGGTGGTTATTTTGACGGATCAGAACACGCCGTAGTAGATGCTGATGGGAATATAGCGAAGGAGGTGAAGTTTGAGCCAGTTATTGAGCTCTTTATAGCGGGCACGCAAGTAACAGAGGTCAATTGCAACAATTTAAAGGAAATTGAAGGCGTCACGATTGCAGAGGGCGGCGAATTCAAATACGACCCATTCGCGAAAACACTGACGATGAAAGATGTAACAGTGTCAGCTGGAGATGGTGAAAATGCAATTGGGAACGAGGGTGTAGAGGGGCTAAAAATTGTAGTATCTGGCACTAATCGCTTAGAAGCAACAAATGATCGAGCCTTGGCTATAAAAGCTTCTACGTTTATAGAAGGCAGTGGAACTCTTGTCGCTGCATGTAATGGCGATAATCCTGGCATTTATGTCAGTGATATACTTACTATTTCTGACATCACACTCGAAGCATCAGGGAAATATGGCATTGCTGGATGGAATGGTACAAATAACGAGAAACTTATCCTCAAAAATGCGAAGGTTACAGCTACAGGCACTGAGGCGGGAATTGCAAATTTAGCTTCGTTTACCACCGAAGGTTTTAATATTATAATTCCTGTAGGAGGTAACTTCAACACTACCAGACATGCCGTAGTGGATGCAGAGGGGAATGTGGCAAAAAGAGTAAAAATAGCGCCTAGCATTGATGAATATGATCTCCACATAGCAGGCACGCAACTCACAGAGGTCAATTGCAACAATTTAAAGGAAATTGAAGGCGTCACGATTGCAGAGGGCGGCGAATTCAAATACGACCCAGTTACTGAGACACTGACGATGAAAGATGTAACAGTGTCAGCTGGAAATGGTATAAATGCAATTGGGAACGAGGGCGTGGAAGGGCTAAAAATTATAGTATCGGGCACTAATCGCTTAAAAGCAACAAATGTTCCAGCCTTGTCTATGCTGACTTCTACGCTTATAGAAGGCAGTGGAGCTCTTGTAACATCCTGTAATGGTGATAGTAATAATCCTAGCATTTTCGTCTATATGTCGACGGATCTTACCATTTCTAACATCACGCTTGAAGCGACAGGGGAATGGGGTATTGCAGGCTACGATGGCACGAAAAATGAGAGGCTTATCCTGAAAAATGCGAAAGTAACGGCTACAGGCACAAAGGCTGGAATTGCAGATTTAGCTGCATTTACCACCGAAGGGTGCGAAATTATAAGCCCTGAGGGTGGTCACTTTGACGAAGCGAAACACGCCGTAGTAGATGCCGATGGGAATAAAGCGAAAGAGGTGAAGATAGGCTCTGGTGGCGGTGCAGTAACGGGTATTACCCTTTCGCAACACGTGCTTTCCTTGGTAAAAGGGACAACAGCTACCCTCACCGCAGAAATAAGCCCAGCCGATGCCCCCAACAAAAACTTCTCGTGGCACTCTGACAATGAAGCTGTCGCAACAGTAGAAAATGGCGTGGTAACTGCGGTAGACAAAGGCGAGGCAATCATCCGCGTAACTACTGAAGAGGGCAACAAAACAGACGAGTGTAAGGTAACAGTAAGAGGTAGCGATGATATCGCCGTGACGGGCGTACAACTCTCGCCTAAAGAGCTCACCCTAAAGGTAGGTACATCTCTTAAGCTAGTGGCAAAAGTAGAACCAGCGAATGCAACGAACAAAGTTGTTACGTGGCAGTGCTCAGATGAGAGTGTGGCTTCGGTGTCAGACCAAGGTCTTGTTGAGGCGAAAGCCGCAGGTACATCTATCATAACGGTAACTACAGCCGATGGAGGTCACACGGCGACGTGCTCATTAACCGTAGTTACCGAAGATGTCCGACTCACGAGTATAAAGGTCTCTCCCTCCGAGATGCGCATTACGGTAGGGCAGAATACTACGCTCAACGTAAGTTACGAGCCCGCTGGTGCTACGCAAAAGGCGGTAACTTGGGAAACAAATGATGCCGCAATAGTTACTGTAGATGCGAATGGAAACATCAAGGGGGTTGCAGAAGGCGAAGCGATAATCACCGCAAAGAGCAAGCAAGACGAAACGATAAAGAGTACGTGCAAGGTGGTAGTAACTCCTGCCACGGCAGTGGAAGATACTGTGTTTGCCAGCGTAGTAATTGCTCCGAACCCATTTGGTAATCAATTACGAATTGTAAACGGCGAATTACGAGGGGAATATGCTTTGTTGAATGCACAAGGTATTGTGGCACGTAGTGGCAATGCGGATGGCAATGAGGTAGTGATTGAAACAAGAGATCTTACTTCTGGTCTTTATCTTTTGCGTCTCACTGCTACGAATGGCGCAACGAAGACATATCGCGTTGTGAAACAATAAGATATCTCTTGTAGCGGCGTGCCATGACACGCCGCCATAAAGGACAATTAAGTGTAACGAGCACGGCTTTCGGGTCGTGCCCGTTTTTGATTGGTTTTCACCCAACGCTTTACATTGAGCCGCTGTGTATTGCCCTTACAGGGCGCATAAGAAGTTAAGAGTTAAGTCGCTTCGCTTAGTTAAAAGT
>CAUVMY010000102.1:0-5506 GCA_963552845.1 uncultured Bacteroidia bacterium | reverse complement strand
ACGAAGGTAGGACGTAATTGTATGTTTGGAGGGCAAGTGGGATTAGTGGGGCATATAGAAATTGCAGATGGCGTTCAGATTGGTGCCCAGTCAGGTATTTCGAATTCTGTGCGTAGTGCTAAAGACCCTTTGATGGGATCGCCAGCGATGCCCGTACACGAATACTATAAAAGTTCTGTGTTGTTTCGACGTTTTCCCGAGTTTGCTGACGAATTGACTCGTTTACGTAATGAGGTAAAAAAACTTCAGACGGATTTGGAAGATTTGAAGCAGCAGAGTACGACTGATATCCCTAAGAGTTAGAACAGATTCTAAGCTATAGAATGTGAAATCTTTCTGAAAAGTTTCTCTTTTAGAGCTTTAACTAAAAAAAACGCGTAGAATTCTCTACGCGTTTTTAGTATTCGGTATTCTCTTGCCTTAATTCATGCGGCGACTATTGTTTTGCATTGAAAGAAGGAATTCTTGGTTGTCTATTGTACCTTCCATTTTGTCGCGGATAAATTGCATCGCCTCTGGTGCGGTGAGTTCAGAGAGAATGTTGCGCAAAATCCAAACACGCCCTAGGGTCATTTTGTCAAGTAGGAGATCATCGCGACGGGTGCTGGAAGCTGTAATATCTACGGCAGGGAATATGCGTTTATTTGCCAATTTTCGATCTAGTTGCAATTCCATATTGCCCGTCCCCTTAAACTCTTCAAAAATCACGTCGTCCATCTTAGAGCCTGTTTCGGTGAGCGCTGTCGCTAAAATCGTGAGCGATCCACCTTCTTCAATGTTGCGTGCTGCTCCAAAGAAGCGTTTAGGCTTTTGTAAGGCATTAGCATCTACCCCCCCCGTGAGTACTTTTCCTGATGCTGGTGCAACAGTATTGTAAGCTCGTGCAAGACGCGTAATTGAGTCTAGGAGGATCACCACGTCATGTCCGCATTCGACCAAACGTTTGGCCTTCTCTAGTACCATATTTGATACACGTACGTGTCGTTCCGCAGGTTCGTCGAAGGTGGAGCTAATCACTTCTGCTTTTACACTGCGCT
This sequence comes from uncultured Bacteroidia bacterium, assembly GCA_963552845.1. Taxonomy (GTDB): domain Bacteria; phylum Bacteroidota; class Bacteroidia; order Bacteroidales; family CAJPTX01; genus Bacteroides_D. The sequence goes on along the minus strand of CAUVMY010000102.1, from coordinate 4,469 downwards.
GCATGTCGGTCACCTCCTCGGGACGTTCATCTATCAATAGTACGATAAGGTATACTTCAGGATGGTTAGCAGAGATTGCATTAGCAATCTCTTTCAAGAGGATCGTTTTACCCGTTTTCGGTTGCGCTACAATCAGTCCACGTTGCCCTTTTCCGATAGGTGCAAAGAGATCTACTATACGCATCGAAAGACTGTTAGACTTAGCGCCGAGCAGGGTGAATTTTTCGGTGGGCGAGAGTGGTGTTAAAAAATCGAAGCCAGCACGGTCACGAATTCGGTCGGGAGAGTAACCGTTTATTTTGAGAACTTTTTGCAGAACAAAGTTCTTCTCATTATCCCGAGGGGGGCGTATGGTGCATTGCACAGTGTCACCATTCTTTAACCCCCATTGTTTTACTTGGTTCGTTGCCACCTGTACGTCATCGGGCGATGGTAAGTAATTGAAATCTGCAGAGCGTAGGTAAGCTTGCCCTTCGTTCAAGATCTCAAGTACCCCAGTGGTTTCTACAATACCTTCAAACTCAATAGGAGGTTCTACTTTCTTGCCTTCTACTCCTGACGAAGACGAGGCTTGCGGCAACTTCTCCTTTTTCTTAGGTTGAAAATTCTGGAGAGGGGTAGGGTGTTGTGTTTGTGTTGGCACAAGTGACTGCGATGCAGTTTGCGCTTGTGGTAGGTGTGCTTTTTGCACCTCATTGTTCTTGATATTCTGAGGCGTATTAGGTATGAGCTGTGAAGAGGGGTAGTTGGGCTTCTGTGGAGCTTCGGTTGTGGGAATTCGGTTAGGTTGATGTTGTACTGCTTGAGGAGAATGTTGAAATTTCGCCACTTGTTGAGCAGGACGTTGAACGGGAGGTGGTGGAACACTATGCTGAACGTTGGTTAATGCATCAGGGCGATTGTTATTATGTTGCCGGCTCTCGTTCGCATTTGGAGAAAATGGAATTCGGGGCAGAGTACTAGGCTGTTGAGTTGTTGTCGTACTAGGTTGCTGTGTCAAGGGTTTTCGTCCACGTCGAACGGGAGTAAAAGAAGCGGGAGCTTGACGACTGGTCGCCGTTTCCGATGTTGCACCTCTCTCATTCGTCGTTGTAGGTTTTAAGTGTGCAAACTCCGCTCTAATACGTTGTATCTCGGAGGGTGGAAGCTCAGACTGACGATCGAGCATCGCGTATATTAAATCTTTCTTTTTGAATGCTTCTACGCGCCGAAGGTTCATAGCTTTAGCAATTACGCGTAAGTCCAAAAGAAGCATTGCTTCTAGTTCATGAATATCGTACATCTAAAATGTTAGTTAACAATCGGATTTGGCTTCTATTGCACAAACAGTAGTCGTAAATAGTACTGCGCGACGATCGTTTGAAGTATAGAGGGAAGTATACAAAAGCGGATGCGCTACTCGCTATCCTAAACGCTTTTTGACCGCGTGTGGTATTGCCTTTCTAGATTGTGCAAAAGTTTCAATGCAAATGTATCAAAAGTTTTACACTAAGAATGTATATGCCTTTTTCATCTTTTGCGCTCTGGGTGCGTACAATTGCTCAATTGGTATGATTATAAACGTGAACGAGTTACAGCACGAAGAAGAAGCAAATTTATGAAAGCGAGTTAGCAAAGTTTAGTAGTAGTTTTTTGCTCCGCTAACCGATCTAGGATAATAACACTAGTCGACACCTAAATCATTTGCATTTTTCATGAGATAAGCAACCATTTAGATTGACAAATGTCTCTCCTGTTGTATTTTGATAGCTTCCTATATATCAGAGTTGCCCAGTTCGTGTAAGGCAATCCCTACCATCAAAATCAGATAATCATAAAGCTCGTATCGTCTATTTTGTGCAAGAATGTTTGTATTGTTCTCCTTATACTTAGAGCCTAAGAGTTTAACAACTGTTTTTCGATGACAAAGTCTAGTCGCCTTTTGATAATGTTTTCATCAATTCCTTCAAATCCTCTCTTTCATGATTTCGCGGAATAAAATATTTTGATAACTTTGCCGCTAGATCTGTTCGTAACAGAGCAGTGGCGTGCAGTACCTACTCTAGCGCGCTATAACAAGGAATAGATGGCGAAAAAATTTCATTTCAACCCCGAAACACTTCAATTTGAACAGCGAGTCCTCACTCCAGGTCGACGCATATTACGCACTGGTGTCTTCGTTTTGTTCTGTAGTGCTGTAGGGGTAGGGGCAATGCTCTTCTACACACAGTTTTTTAACACACCCCGAACACAAGTACTAACTCGCACTGGTAACGACTTGCATACACAGATTAGCATGCTGCAAACGCAAGTTGAGAGTTCGATGCGGCAATTAGCACGTATTGAAAAACGAGATAATTTCCTCTATCGTACCATTTTTGAAGCAGACAGTATTCCTTCTTCGGTTCGTCAGGGTGGTACGGGGGGTGTTTTCCCTTATGCATCGCTTACCGCAATTGAAGGCGGAGAAGACCTACGCGATTTGGCGCTTGATATTGATGCTCTTTCTTGGCGCGCTTACATTCAGTCTCGTTCATTCGATGAAGTAACCAAACTGGCACACGAAAAGGAAAGGCTGATGCATTGCATCCCTGCTATACAGCCCGTATCCGTACGCCAGTTAACTCGTATGTCTTCAAGTTTCGGGTATAGGAGCGACCCCTTCAATCATCGTGGAAAATTTCACGCAGGTGTCGATTTTACGGGAGCACTGGGAACACCTATCCACAGTTCAGGAGATGGCATCGTGGTTACTGCTGTGCACTCAAGCTCAGGGTATGGTAACCAAGTTATAATCGATCACGGTTTTGGCTACAAGACGCGTTACGCCCACTTGAGCAAGAATCTTGTAAGCGAAGGCGAACGTGTTAAAAGTGGTCAGGTGATTGGTGCTCTGGGGTCTACTGGACGTAGCACTGGGACGCATCTTCACTACGAAGTCCTTGTGAAAAATCAACCAGTAAATCCGCTTCTTTACTTTAACGATATGGATGAAGAGGAGTATGAAGAGATGCTGGCACATGCCGAGTCGCAAGATCTAGACTAACTCCATCGCAGTGCACTTGGAGCACTATTGGCTTGAAAATGAATATTGAAGAGGGTGTGGCATAATAGAAATTTTGCACACCCTCTCGTGTTTTATCCAAAATGCGTAAAACGAAAGACACTCTGGAGGGTGCTGATATACGTTCGTCGCAAATTCTAACTGTCTGGTACAAAGGCATTAAATAGCACATAACCTGCTGTGCCGTTTAGTGCCTCTTTTTCTTTTAGAAAGGAACAATCTGACTATTTGAAAAAAGAATTCCAAACTTCCGAATTAAAATAAACTAGTTTGTACTACCTTCGTATAGTATTGGTACTTCTAAAACATTTGTTTTGACGAGACAAAAATATCAGTTCAATCTCGAGTCGCTCACTTTCACAAAAGCGAAACGCGGTGTGAAACATTATTTAGTACTCCTGTTGCGTTACTTCCTTGCAAGTGTCGCATTGGCGGTGTTGAGTTACATTGTCTATTCGTTTTTTTCAGATACTCCACGTGAAAGACAACTTGCGCACGACAATTTACAGCTCGAAGAATACTTGAATAAATTAAGCGAGCGTTACCAACAAGTAGCTGCTGTTCTGGAGGACATCCGACAACGCGACGATCACATCTATCGTACCATTTTCGAGTCTGAGCCTGTTCACAACGACGATCAAGAGGCGGAAAGAGTAGTAAACTACTTTTATCGCGAACTAAAAACGAGTGGTGCAGGCGCTATTGTAGAACGCACGAGCCATCTGCTTAATGATGCAACTGCCGATGTTATGCGGGTTTCAACGACGTTTGACACGCTTATAACTCTTGCACAGGATTCGGCTGCACGGTTGCGACATATTCCCTCCGTTTTGCCTTTTCTCAATTCCGCTTCTATACGCGTTGCAGCCCCTTTTGGAATGCGTATCCACCCCTTTTATAAGGTTCTGAAAATGCACGTCGGAGTGGATTTCGCTGCTAGCGTAGGTACGCCTGTTCGTGCAACAGCTGACGGAGTCGTTAAAAGTTTAGTGAGCTCCAAGCGTGGTTATGGGAATACGGTGATAATCGAGCATGGTAATGGCTATCAGACTATCTATGCGCATCTGGATGAGATGCGTGTTAGGGTAGGGCAGCGTGTAACACTGGGTACGATTGTAGGAACTGTTGGTAATACGGGCATGAGTATGGCTCCTCATCTTCACTACGAAGTACACCTACGAGATGAACCCGTAGACCCCCTCCATTACTTCTTCTTAGAACTTTCGCCTACCGCACTTGCCGAAATGGCGCAAAGTGCGTTGCAATCTGGGCAATCTTTGGATTAGGAAAATATGCTGAAACATTATTTTGCGGTTTTGTCGCTCGCAATTCTTACGCCCTGTTTCCTATGGGCTTGCGCTAATCCTGTTAGGTCGCTTAGCGTGATAGTTCCCGATTCGGTAGATACTGTTCAAGCTATAGAAGC
>CAUVMY010000101.1:0-5512 GCA_963552845.1 uncultured Bacteroidia bacterium | reverse complement strand
TTTCAGTTCATTGGCTACCTCTTGTGCGAGGTCGTGTAACTCAATAGTCACACTTTCAAAACGTGTGACCAGTTCAGCGGCGTGCGGATGTAGATTACTAATATGTGCAAAACTGCCACGTGCGCCCTTCAAGCGAGAAAGCACCGAGACTTCTTCGTCTCCTTCCAATAGAGTGAGTACTTCGCTGTAGGTTGTTGCAAGTTCTTCGGCATGTGCCAACGTTTTCTGGCGCGCTTCGAGTTGTTCTAGTTCATTGGGTAAGAGTTGCGCGCTTTTTAGCTCGTCGAAGCGCTCAATAAGTTCGTCTCGCTCTTGAGTTATTCGTTCGTGCTCGCGTTGCTTCGTCGCAATGTTTTGTTTTAACGCTAGCCATCGTGTGTACCAAACGGCAAAGTCGGCTAGTAGTTTTTCATTTTTTGCAAACGCGTCGAGCACTTGCATTTGGAACGGAGCATCTTGTAGTAAGAGGTTGGCGTGCTGCGAATGAATATCTATCAGTCGTTCCGCAAGCGCCTTGAGCTGTACTAGGGTAACAGGAGTATCATTTACAAATGCTCGCGATTTGCCTGCTGTGGTAACTTGGCGACGTACGATAAGTTCGGATGCATAGTCTATCTCTTGCTCTTCGAAAAAAGTAGTTAGGTTATATTGATGAATATCAAAAGTAACCTCAACGATACATTGCTCTGCACCTTGCTTAATGGCAGAACTGTCTGCGCGTGCCCCAAGAATTAGTCCTAATGCTCCAAGTAAAATAGACTTGCCTGCTCCCGTCTCCCCTGTTATAATATTAAAACCAGTGTAAAGATCGAGATCTAAATGCTCTATTAGAGCATAATTCTGTATAAATAGATGCTTAAGCATTATGGCTAATTGGAAAGAACGAGAAATTGAGAAAAGAGGGCGAATTCGTCTATCTCTCAGTTCGTGTCATGCTGTTTGAGCAAGTTCTGATATTGCTGTGCATTTACACGGTCAATATCCACCATAATGTTTACTGCTTTTGCTTTTTCCGTGGCGCTTGATTTGGAGAATATGTTTAGTATTTCCTCACGTTTTGCATCTAGAAAAAGCTGAATGGCTAGCATATCGGCATCTGGTCGTGAGCGATATACTTTCTGTATCTCAGTGATGGCTTGTAGCACGGCATCTCTTCCCTCGGGAAGTTTATCTACCATGAGGTCTAGACCGCGGCGATGATACGTATACATGGCGCGTCGTAGCGTACGATATTTATCATCCATCATGTTTTCGACAATCCAGTAGCGGTTCTTTTTAGAGCTCTCATAAGCCTTCCAACCACGCTCGGTGGCGTTCTGCGCATTATCTACAATCTGTTTTGCCTTCTCGAAGAATTCTGTTCCTCCGAGTGGCGAGAAGGTGTCGTAATCATACCCCAAGATGATATAGATATAGAAAGCGAGAATAGCGGTTAGATTGTTCTGGTGCGCTGCTTCGTTAAACTCGAGTTTTTCGTTCTCTATATAGTTGAACTGTATGTTCTGATCTAGAAAGTTGAGGACGGGCGAGTTGTAGGATGTCCCATAAATAGGGCGGCGAAGCTGAAGATTCATCGTTCCCTTATACTCATCGCCGTTTTGTTCATTGAGTGTGAGAATGAGCGTACATTCTATACGTTCGTTTTCGGCAAACTTGTGTGGTGTCCAAGGGTTGTTGTTGATAAACTCATACACTGCACTCTGAAGGGTGTTAAATACATTACGGTTCGTCCCTTGTATCTTTTGTGAATTCAACTGAAAAGAGCATTTCAGTTCTTGCGCACTGCCTATGCTAGAAGCCAGTATCACGAGGGCACATATGGCGAGAAACGAGCGGTGTGGTGTCATGAGCGTTTTGTAAGCATTTGTGCGACGCTATTGGCAATCGCCTTCGATAGTTCCGTTTTTAATTCCAGTGGTCGTGCTTCCGTTCGTCCATCGGCGTAAACGAAGGTGGTTTTATTGGTATTGGCGCAGAAGCCTGCTCCGACATCGGAGAGGGTATTCAATACGCAGAGATCCATGTTCTTTTGTGACAATTTCCTCTGTGCATTCTCGAGTCCGCGCCCTGTTTCAAGTGCAAACCCTACCAACAGCTGATCTGTCCGTTTTGTTGCTCCAAGTGCTTTTGCAATGTCTGGGCACGATGTTAAGGCGAGATGCAAAGTCTGCTCGCGATGTGGGATTTTATCTTTCGCGATTTGCTCGGGGCGATAGTCTGCGACGGCGGCTGACATGATAGCCACATCCATTGATGCCCAAAGCGCTGTGCATTGTTCGTACATCTGCTGTGCTGTTTCCACTTTGTAGGTGTGAAGGTTGGGGAACTGCGCAGGATAAACCATGCTCGGTCCCGCTACGCAATATACTTCTGCTCCGAGTTCTGCCAGCGTATCGGAGATAGCGGAGCCCATTCTACCACTAGAGTGGTTTGAAATGAAACGGACGGGATCTAAAGGTTCGCGGGTCGGTCCGCTGGTTACCAAAATCTTTTTCCCGCGTAATGGTCCGTTTTGTGCGAAAAGAGCTACAATGGCAGCGACTATCTGTTCAGGCTCCGCCATACGCCCCTTTCCTTCAAGCCCGCTGGCTAAAAAACCACTCTCGGGTTCAATAATCTGCACCCCATGCATCCGTAGTCTCTGTAAATTCTCTTGCGTAGTAGGGTGTGCAAACATATCGAGATCCATAGTAGGAGCTACGCATACGGGGGCACGCATGGACAGGTATGTGGTAACTAGGAGATTGTCAGCGATCCCGTATGACATTTTTGCTAGCGTATTGGCTGTTGCAGGTGCAATGACCATAAGGTCCGCCCATTCGCCCAACGAAATATGGCTATTCCAATCTCCGTTTGTTGGATTGTAGAATTCGGTCAAGACAGGATGCTGCGAAAGCGTGGCTAAAGTAAGCGGTGCAATAAATTGCTGCCCCATCTGGGTCATGACAACGCGAACCTCTGCACCTCGTTTTACTAAAAGACGAACAAGGATTGCCGCTTTATAAGCTGCAATCCCTCCCGTAACGCCTACTAGTATGTGTTTGCCTGTAAGCATTGTCAGTGTGTTTTTAATTACTGATTTTCACGCGTCTCTGATGCGTTTGTCGCCGCTTGCTTTGCTTCTTCCTCGGAGATCTCGGTAATCGTTAAACGATTATTTAAGAATTCCTGAAGCGCAAGTAGCACGGGCTTGGGAAGCCGCTCATACTGACGACTTAATTCAATCTGTTCCTCGTTGCGGAATTCCTCCTTCTCAGGATTATCGTCTGCCGTGTAGGTAAAAGCAATGAGCTTATCGTTAAGCTCCTGTTTTAACTCTTCGCTTATCTGATCTGCACGCTGTGCTATGGCAACGGTTGTTGCGTAAATGTTATGCGTAGGTCTCGCTAGCTCCATCACGTTTTGCGTCTTCGTGTCTGAGGGAGCTCCTACTTTTCGATACGATTGGAGCTTATCCATGGATAAAGATATTTATGCTTGTCAATATTGTCTGTTTGAATTAACGGAGTGGCTCTGGTATAATCGACATGTCGGGAGTGTAACCTAAGAACTCCATTGAACGAAGGTAGTATCCTAGTACCTCCTTTGCATTTTTTGAACTAGGGAACTCGCTTATATAGGAAAGCGATTCGTCTACCGTTTGCTGAAATCGTTCACGACGTTTACTATCGATACTGTTTAGAGCAAACAGATAGTTGCATTTTACAAGGAGGTAGTATTGCTCCTCGCGGTAGGGCGAAACAGGATACTTCTCTAAACTACGTTTGAATGCCGTTAATGCAGATTTGTACATCTCCATCCTATAGTAGAGCTTTGCTGCTTCAAATTCTTTGCGGAGCAGCTTCTCGTATAGCGTTTTCAGATATTTATCAGCTTCGCCAATCCGATCGCTCTTTGGGTAGGCATTCTTAAAATTATTGAACCCTGCAATTGCCTTTTGTGTATATGTTTGATCGAGTGCAGGACGAGGAGCTTCCAAATAGTTGCAGTATGCTGTTTGAAAGGTAGCTTCTTCTACAAAGGGGCTACGTGGGTAGTTGATAATTAATTGCTCGTACATGTAACCTGCAAGCGAGTAGTCACCATCGGAAAAATAACATTTGGCTAGATAGTAACTCACCGTGTCAGCGCGCGGCGTTGCACGCGTCATAGGGATAACACGTTCAAAGAGTTCTTTTGCCTTTGTGTACTTCCCTTTTTGGTAATACTGCATAGCTGCAGCATATTGTCTTTCGGTGTTTGTACTTTTCAGGAGCTTGTCGTACGAATCGCAACCTATTAGACACAACATCAACGATAGTACAACACATAGCACGATAATTAGTCGATGCATACCTCGAACCTCTTTGCAAATATATATTTACGTAAAATACGGGCAAAGTTACGGTTTATTTTACCTATGTATAGAGACAATTGAAATTCCTCTTGAAAAACAGAACGTATAAGAGACAGACAAAACCTAGACTGTAATTGAGTTGGTCGGTGAGGTTACGCTACTTTAGGGCATTGCGCCTCATTACCCACTCCTTTATATTGCGTTTCTCTTCATCAAAGCTTGCCCCCACGAGGATAATCTCCTTACCTGACGAAGCGTATTTTGCAGCATAGCCCTTGTCTATTATCTGTTGTAACGCTTCTTCGGCACTACCAGCACTCCAAAGCTTGAGCTCAAAAACGTAAACCGTCGTGGCTGTTATTACTACACAATCAGCTCTGCCCGTTGTTCCCACCACCTCAGTCGCCGTGTACTGACCGAGTAGTGCAAAAACGAGGTACACTACAATCTGATAGTCTCGCTCGCGGAACTTTACCTCTGTTCTCTCTGTGGTATCGTAGGGCAAATGGGCAAAAACGGTTTGCAAGCGCTCCATGAAGGAATCAACGTCTTGTGCATCTATGTCATCAAGGAATTTGAAAATAGAGATACCTAAACCGTGATCCAGAGGCAAAAAACTACTCTTCAGGTTGTTGAGAAAGCCGTAACGCACCTCATCATTCGGATACCCCAAACGGTAGTAGTTGCGCGCTGCAACGTACTCCTTAATGGTCAGATAACCCGTTTGAAAGAGAATGGGAATGGGGTCGTGAGCATCGGCGCGGTGCTTATTCAAGCTATAATCGTCGAGACGTACTCCACCCTCAAGGTCGGGAATGAAGTAATGCGCCTCTTTCAAATATTTTACCAAGAAATCGGGCGTGCCTGTTGCATACCAGTAGTCAGCAAATTCGTGCTTTTTCAAGACATTGAGTAAACTAAATGGGTTATAAACATGCTCGCCATATCTGCAAAACTGATAGCCATCGTAGCGTTGTTTCAACTGTGCAATAGTCTCCTCGTGCGTCAGCTGAAGCGCGGCTGAGAGCTCCGCTATTTCTGGAACAAAATATGAGACGAGCTCCTCCTCTTTAATACCACAAATGCCCGCGTATGCGGTATCCATACTGATATCGTTGAGGTTGTTTAATCCGCTAAACACACTCACCTTGCTAAACTTTGTGACACCCGTTAAAA